>JBGPAO010000108.1:0-9792 GCA_041480755.1 Bacteroidia bacterium | reverse complement strand
TGTCTCAGCTAAAGAATTGATAATCACCATTGAACTTGAAGAAAAAGTTTTTGAGTTGGAAGTGGTTGTAAGGGCGAAGGTCCGAAAGGATCAGCCACTGAATGAAATGGCTGTTGTCAGTGCAAGGTCATTCACAGTGGAAGAAACGGAGAAATACGCTGGAAGCCTTGGGGATCCTGCAAGAATGGCCATGAATTTTGCCGGTGTTATGGGGGGTGCAGACCAGATAAATGATATCATAATCAGGGGGAATTCACCTTTAGGACTTTTATGGAGGCTGGAGGGGATCAATATACCAAATCCCAACCATTTTGGTGCGATTGGTTCATCAGGCGGTCCCATCAGTATGCTTAACAATAATGTATTGAGTAATTCGGATTTTTATACGGGTGCATTTCCGGCTGAATTTGGGAATGCATTATCAGGAGTTTTCGATCTGAGGCTGCGCAGCGGGAATAATCAGAACAGAGAATATACGGTACAGGCTGGTTTAAATGGATTTGAGTTTGGCCTCGAAGGTCCTTTGCTCAAAAACAGGCAGGATGGTTCATACATAGCACATTACAGGTATTCCACCCTTGCAGCTTTGCATGCAATTGGATTGAATATTGGCGTGAGAGCTATACCTTTTTACCAGGATCTTTCGTTCAAAGTTGACCTTCCCGGCAGAAAAGCAGGAAAGTGGTCCATCTTTGGATTGGGAGGTGAAAATCACATCACAGTGGAAGATAATGAAAACGGTAAGAATGATATAACCAGGATTGCTACTACAGTAGCTGTTCTGGGATTCTCGCATGTTCATTTTTTTAATCCGACACTCAGATTAAAAAGCAGTATGGCATTCTCTGTTGCAAGGGATCATGAGGTGGACAGCCTGAACAGGAATGGATTGCGGGAAGACTTTTACCTGGCCAGGTACCTTGAAGGAAAATACACCTTTGCAACTGAAATCAGAAAAAAGTTCAGTCCTGCGAATATTACTTTTGCCGGAATTAACCTTGACCTGATTGGTCTGAACTACCAGGATAGTATTTATTCTCCAGTTACGAATGATTATTACCATACACAGCAAATTCGTAACGGCCTGATACTTATACAATCATACCTGCAGTGGAAACACGGATTTACAGACGAGTTCTATTTTATTGCAGGATTGCATCATCAGCAGATCTCACTTAACCGTCAGGTAGTTGTTGAACCCCGGTTCAGCATCAACTGGGACCTGAGTTCAAAGCAATCCCTGAGCTTAGGATATGGCATGCACAGCCAGATGATGCAAAGGATGGTTTATTTTGAAAAAACCCTCATTGATACGACAAACAAAATATATGAGGAAAGTAACAGAAAACTGGGTTTTGCAAGAAGCCACCATTTAGTTGTCAGCTTTAAACATCTGTTCAATCCCAACCTCAGAATCAAGGCAGAAGCATATTATCAATGGCTGTTTGACATTCCAATAAAAAGAAGCCCCTCCTTCATTTCAATGATCAATTATGGGAGGAGTTTTACCTATGGTGATTATGATAGTCTCGTTAATAAAGGTACAGGACGGAACCTGGGACTGGAGTTGACATTTGAACATTTCTTCTCCGGCAATTATTACTGGCTTGCCACACTGTCGGTTTTCGATTCAAAGTATACAGCAAGTGATAATAAAATCCGGAACACCGCCTTTAATGGAAATTTTATTCTAAATCTGCTGGGGGGGTATGAATGGCAGCTGCCCGGGCAAAACACCCTTACTGCCAATATGAAAGCTGTCTGGGCCGGAGGATTAAGAAGCATTCCGATTGATTTAGAGGCATCACAGGAACAGGGAAGAACAGTCTATGATTATTCCAGGGCATACCAGGAAAGGTATGATGATTACTACAGAATAGATGTCAGGATATCATTCAGGATTAACCGGCCAAAGACTGGACATCTTATTGCACTGGATGTACAGAATGTGACAAACCGGAAAAATCATTTTCTGGAGGAATATGATCCTGATACCGGCCAGATTGAACAGGCATACCAGATCGGGATACTACCCATAGTTTTGTGGAGAGTGTATTTTTGAAATAGTGAAGGATTAATCGGCAATGATCCCGGGCATTCGGGCAGCAGTTTCCTCACTCCAGTATATGGAATGATTGAGAATATATATGATACACGCAGGAATACCGGCAAGGACTTTCATATTAGATCAGTGAAATATCCTTAAGTCCGGAGATAAGGTTCTCAACAGATTCTTCTTCCATCCTTAATCTTGAGCCACCTGCTGAGGAACCTGCATGAGGGGTAAGTATAACATTATCCACTCCACATAACGGGCCATTATATGGCTCCTTTTCAAATACATCAAGGCCCGCTCCGCCAATATGACCATTTTTCAGGTATTCAAACAGAACATTTTCATCAATCAGTCCACCCCGGGATGTATTTACAAGAATTGTCCCGGGTTTCATTTTCTTCATTTCATTCCGGCCTATAATGTGGTAGTTCTCTGGAGTTAATGGGATATGCAGGCTTATAATGTCTGACAGGGCTAAAATATCATGAAAAGTAACTGCTTCAATATATTTGTTTTTTACCTTAAGTATATCATATCCAAATATGCGACATCCTGTTGCATGGAGAATAGATGCAACGCGTGTTCCTATCCTGCCACAACCAATTATGCCCACTGTCTGTTCTGAGAGAAGGGATGAATTGATTTTCTCCCAATCACCTCTTTTTGTATTTACATCCATTTTTAACAAACTGCGGGTTAAGGCAAATATCATTGCGACTGTGAGTTCTGCAACAGGTTTGACAGGTGCATCAGGTGTGTTGTAAACTTTAATTCCTTTTTCTTTTGCTGTAGCCAGATCGATTGTATCAAGACCGGTACCACATCTTGATATTATTTTAAGCCTGGTGGCTTCCATTAAAACTCTGCCTGTAATTGGTTCCAAACCGGCAATTATTCCATCCGGCTGATATTTTTTTATTAAATCCATGACCTCATCCTCACTCAATTGTCTTTTATAAGGATTGTATATTATCCTTAACTGACCGGGGAAGTTACTTGCAGAAAATGAGGATGTTGTACACAGAATTGTAATACCGTTCATTTTAACAGGATATTTGCACATTTTTCAGCATTCTCTGAAACAAACAAAGTATCAAGACCGCAGGCAATAAATCTGAATCCATGGTTAATGTGAGCCAGGATTTTTTCCTTGTCTGGCATTATTTCATGTATACCTGTCGGGATGTGATGTTCTGAGGCTTTAACGGAAATTTGTTCCAGTGCCTGAACAAATTCTCTGTCATCGAATTGTCCGGGTTTACCCATTGAACCGGAAAGATCGTAAGGCCCTACAAATACTGCATCAATCTGGTCAGATGATAGTATTGAATCAAGATTATTGACTGCCTTAATATGTTCAATCATGATACCAAGGAAGATCGATTGATTCGCAGATTTAAAGTATTGTTCAGCGTATTTCCCATATCCGGTAGCCCTGGGAAGTGCAAATGAACGATTTCCAACGGGCGGATATTTTGAATATGAAATGGCTTTTTCTACATCGGAAGCAGTTTTTATCATAGGGACTAAAATACCCCTGGCTCCGGCATCAAGGAATTTTTTAAATTCCATTTCAACATTTAATCCTATCCTGACAACAGGTTCAGCGCCATGTCTCTCAATAGCAATTATCATGTTCGTGACCGTTTCTTTTGAAACCGGGGAATGTTCTGCGTCAATGCAAACCCAGTCAAATCCAGCCTGGGCCATTATTTCAGCAATAACAACAGATCCTGAAAGTGTCCATCCACCAAGGCAGGGACGATTTTCTTTCAGTGCCTGCTTTATCTTATTTGGCTTTAAAATATTACCGGTGTCCATAAATTTCTTTTTTGAGCGGGATTAGTATTAACAAAATTGGATTTCTTAATTATAGCAACCTTCACAGACAGATATCTGTTTCATTTGAAGAATGATGGGTGTTGCTCATCCCACGCTGTAGCTTCCTGATAAGCTTTTGCCACCGACAGAATTGTCGCTTCATCAAAAAGATTTCCGAGCAGGCTTATGCTTGTCGGATGACCTTCAATAAAGCCGTTAGGCAATACCACACAGGGATTACCGGTCAGGTTTGTCATTAACAGCTGATCTCCTTCAAATGATGGGCAGATAATTACATCATACTTGCTGAACAGGGTATTCAATTCCTGGATGAGTAAAGTCCTCAGTCGGTTTGCATTTATATATTCCACTGCCGGTATAAATCTTCCCTGGCGGAAGAAATTTGGCCAGGCGCTTTTGGTTTGAAGGCGAAGAAGACTATCACGGTTACTCCTTGTCAGTTCATCGAATGCAGCTGAGGCTTCTGCCCAGAGTATTATATTCAGGGCAGCAGTTGGTATTGAGTCAGGAAGCTCAACTGGTATTAATTCAGCTCCGAGAGACCGGAAAACTTCAAGACATATACTGTCGTTTGCACGATTAAAGTAGTTGGTTTTAAACAGATCCTCCAGGAAACCCACCTTTAATTTACTAAGATCCATTTGTGGCTTGTAATTAAATGCAGCGGGTATGGTAAACGGATCCTTTTCATCCTGGCCCCGGATAACATTAAAGACCAGGGCACAGTCCTCGGCACTTCTGCATATAGGTCCGATCTTATCCATTGTCCAGGCTAAAGCCATTGCTCCATATCTGCTTACCCTCCCAAAAGTTGGCCTTAATCCTGTTGTCCCGCAACGGGTGGCTGGAGATACTATCGATCCCCATGTTTCAGTTCCGATGGCAAATGGAACAAGCCCTGCAGCAGTTGCTGAAGCTGAACCTGCTGATGAACCGCTTGAACCCTGGTTCAGATCCCACGGATTCTTTGTTTGTCCTCCAAACCAGATATCGTCCATCGCCAGGGCCCCTAATGTTAGTTTTGCCACCAGAACAGCCCCGGATTCCTCCAGTCTTTTAATGACTGTAGCAGTTTCCCCGAGTACCTGATCCTGGTATGGTTCAGCACCCCAAGTGGTAGGATATCCTTCAAGACTCAGCAGGTCTTTAACGCCATATGGAATACCATGCAGCGGGCTGCGGTATATTCCCTTCTTTATATCCTCATCAGCCTGACGTGCCTGACGAAGAGCCAGATCTTCTGTCAAAGTGATCACACATTGCAAAGTATCACCGTACTTTTTTAGCCTTTCAATACAAAATTGTGTTAACCCGACCGATGAAATTTTCCGCTGCCTGATCAGAACCGATAATTCAGCTACTGAATAAAATGCCAGATCATTCTTGTTATCCGGTAACGTTACATTTTCAGGAAGATCCCACAATATCGGATTTTGCCGTATATCAGGCTTAAATCCTGATGGTAAAGGATTGAACAGAAGGGCAGGGGGGATATTATTTGCCAATGGATAATTCCTGATTTTTTCATAATCTTTAATTACATCCTGCAGTCCGCTTAACATTGAATCACGCTCTGCAGGAGTAAAATCAAGGCCCGTCATTTGCTCTGCAGACGCAATGGTATTTACAGTTATCTTATCCGTACTTTGCTGTTTTTTACATGAATATGTAAATACAACTGCTGACAATGCCAGTGAAATAAAAAATACTCTCATGGCTACTCAAGTGGTCTGTAATTCCATCCCATCATTTTATACCTTTCAACCTGAGCTTCGAGTCTTTTTTTGAAGTCATCCGGATCTTTCATTTCTTTTGGTGTCCAGGTAAGCTCTGCAAGCGCCGCTAACCTTGGTAACAACATATACTCAACATGTTCGGGTGCAGCAATAAATTCTGTCCATACATTGACCTGTGCACCGAGTACATGTTTAGCTTCATCAGCGGATAATTCTGAGGGCACAGGTTCGTAACTGTAAACAGTATCCAGAGGTAAATATCCGCCAATAGCAAGAGGCTCCTTGTCTGTGTTTTTCGACTGATAATAATCCAGATAACAGTATGTTGTCGGAGTCATTACTACATCATGTCCCTGGCGCGCAGCTTCAATACCACCCTGAACACCTCTCCATGACATGACTGTTGCATTTGGAGCCAGTCCGCCCTCCAGTATTTCGTCCCATCCAATGAGTTTTCTGCCCTTGCTGTTTATAAATTCTTCCATCCTTTTAATAAAATAACTCTGTAATTCACGTTCATCTTTCAGTCCGAGATCTTTGATTTGCTGTTGTATTTTTTTGCTTCCTTTCCATTGATCCTTGATTGCTTCATCTCCTCCAATATGAATATATCCGGAAGGAAACAGGTCTATAACTTCCGTCAGGACATCTTCAAGGAATCTGAAAGTGCTTTCATCAACATTGTAGATGTATGGTGAAATACCCCAGGTGGTTCTGACTTTCACTTTCTCACCGGTACAGCCCAATTCAGGGTAGGATGCAATAGCTGCCATGGCATGTCCGGGCATTTCAATTTCCGGCACTATAGTAATATAGCGGTCGGCAGCATAATCAATTATTTCCTTTATTTCATCCTGTGTATAGAAGCCGCCATGCTTAATACCGTCATACTTTATAGGTTCTTTTCCTGCCCACGGATGGCCGATGACTGTTTCATCCCTCCATGCCCCGACTTCAGTCAAAAGAGGATATTTCTTTATTTCGATGCGCCAACCCTGATCATCGGTCAGATGCCAGTGAAATACGTTAATTTTATGAAGGGCGATGATATCAATATATTTTTTTATAAAATCGGTATCGAAAAAATGCCTGCCGACATCAAGATGGGCTCCACGCCATTGAAATCTTGGCATATCAGTAATCTGAACCAGCGGCATAACTGCACTGTTACCGTTGCTGTTAACCTTTAATAACTGCCATAATGTAATTGCCCCGTAAAATAGTCCGTTAGGCTGATCAGCACTGATCAGTATACCCTTCCGGTTGCTTTTTATTATGTATCCTTCTGTGCCTGTTTCCGGTAAACTGCCTGTTTGAAGTGAAATGAAATTTTTTCCCGGCTTTTCAGAATCTGAAATGATAAGCTGAAATCCTGTGGATTTTTTGACTAATTGATTCAGATAATCGGCTATCTTTCTTATTTCATCATTTCCGGCGGGACAGATTATTTTAGTTTCCGGAGTTAATATAAACTGGCCATCGGATACCTGCATATTCACAGGCAAGGGGATGATCCCGGGTAAATCTGTGACGGATTGATTTTTCGGGGAGGAACAATTGCTCATCATAATAATCAGAAATGTTAAAATAATACCTGATAAAGATTTCAGGGAAAGTGATTTCATTTTATTCCGGGTTAATTTTTTTTAAATGTACAACATAATTAATTTAGTATCAAACCAGATGGATATTATATATTTACAGTCTGTTAGGGTCGTTCTGCATGAGATCCGGGGTTTCTGATCATCGATATTTCTTAATATGAAAAAAGACCTTTTAATAAGACATATAAGGTGGTTAATAAGGGAGTACGATAAACAGTTCAGACTTGCTTTAAAAGGTGCAAAAGAAGAGCCAGTGCATGACCTGAGGGTTATGATTAAACGTTTAAATGCTCTGTTTTTATTCCTTGATGAAGCCGGGATTTACAGAAAACGTTCAACCACTTTCTTCAGGCAACTGACTGAGTTTTTCAAATCTGCAGGTTATTTGAGAGACATCCAGGTAATGAAATCCCTTATTGTAAATTACAGAAATCAGGTTAAAGGCGATATTTCAGAATTTGAGAATTATCTGGTAAGCAAAGAAATTGCTGCCAAAGATAGGTTCTATTACTGCTCTGAAAAATACCCTGTGCAAAAGCAAATACAGGTAAAAAATGCAATAATTGAATCAGTCAGGAAACTTAGTGATGAAAGTCTGACACAAAAATCATCTGCTTTTATAATAAAGCGTTTGAATCGTATTGACGAATACCTTTTAGCAGCTAGTGCCTCGAAAAATCTTCATAAGATCAGGCAAACATTGAAACAACTACGTTTTTTTATTGAAATCATCCAGGCAAGCTCCCAGCTTCCGCTCATTGAAGAGCCGGATTATAACGAAATAAAATATATTGAAAACGTAATTGGCGGATGGAACGACAGGTCTATCATTATTGAAGATATCAAACGGTACATATCCTATAACCAAAAACTGGGTTCCAGGTCATCCTATCCTGAACTTACCGGGCTGGAGCAGATTATAAGAAAGGATATAAAGGAAATGGTAAAAGATATTAAACCCCGCCTTTTAAAATTCATTTACCATTTGAAGTATTCGATTCTGTGAAACTCACCTCATTTATAATTCACTCAGCTTCAATACTTTTCCTGCACTAAGACTAACAAAACTCTTGAAATTAGTTCATCGACAATTTCCACGTGTTCGTCGAAAAAATTTCATTTCGAGGTACATATGTTATTCCTTTGAGTCTGAAAACCAAATATTCAACTGATATGAAAACAAGGCTAATCTTAACTATGCTGATAATCATCGTTGTGGTGGTTTCATGCATTCCTTCTCTTTATCCTCTATACAGGGATAAAGACCTGATCTTTGATGAAAGGCTTTTAGGTCTGTTTAATACTGAAGGGGATGTCGGGGATGGCGATACCTGGGAATTTGATAGTCTTGACTGGAGATTGGAAGATAAATCCGGCAGTGACTGGGATAAATTCAGGTCCGGGAAAACATATAAACTGATAGCCCTGGAGGATGACAAAAGAGCGGAATTCGCAGTTCACCTGATAAAGCTTGGGAAAAATTACTATCTGGATTTTTTCCCTGTAAAATATAATATTCCACATGTGATGCTTGATATGCAACTTATGCCAGCCCACATTTTTGGAAAAATTGAATTTGTAGATAATAATATTGTAATGAATTGGTTCGATGGTGAATTTCTCACTAATATGATAGATAGCAACAAGGTTAAGATATCTCACAAAATGCTGGAGAACAGCATATTATTAACCGCAAATACAGAGGAACTGCAGAAGTTTGTTAAGAAGTTCGGAGATAATCCGGAAGCTTTTATAGACCAGGATCCGGATACAATGTACAGGATTCCTCAGAAAAATATTGTACTTAATTGAACTGCTAATACTAACAATACAAATACTAAAAATATGAAACCACGAACTATCATAAGTTTAATTATAATGGGAATGCTTGTTTCATCTTGTGTCCTGTCTTCGTTATTCCCATTATATACAGAGAAAGACCTCAGGAACGATGACGGTCTGATTGGTAAATGGCAAGTAGGTACGGAAAATGGAGAAAAGGATTATTGGAACATTGAGAGGGTGGATACCGCCAATCAAAACGGAGGATTTTTTTCTACATGGACTGCATATAATACAGGTAAAACCTATCGGTTAGTCGCAGTACAGGATTCAATTGAACAGGAATTTGCTTTACATCTGCTGGAACTTAATGGGATACGATACGTTGATTTATACCCGGTAAACGTGGAGGTCAGTCACGGTTTCCTTGCCTGGCATATGGTTCCAACACACATTTTTGGAAAGATTGAAATATATGAAAATCAGCTGATATTGCATTTTTTTGATCAGGACTTTTTTGTCAGTCTGATAGAACAAAACAAGATCCGGATCTCTCATATTGACATGAATGGGCGAGAACTTGTTACAGCTGAAACGGATGAACTCCAGAAATTTGCGAAAAAATATTCTGACCAGTCACAGGCATTTCAGAAACCGGATACGTTGCCGAGGCTTCCTATCTGAAAAATGAATCTGAATCAGTTCTTTGTGTAAATTTGTAAAAAGGAAGAATGGAATACTGGAATACTGGAATGATGGAATACTGGAATAG
>JBGPAO010000107.1:0-9801 GCA_041480755.1 Bacteroidia bacterium | reverse complement strand
GAGTGTAATTGTTGCCCTTTTTCTTGGAATGATTGGCAGTGCGGAGGAAATTATTAAAGATGGAAAAATCCTTGCAAGAGAATCATTTCTGCATCTTAGCAGATTATCCTATTTGCTCTCCAAGATAATGTTCCTGTTTGGCCTGTCCGCCATTCAGATGATCACCTTTATCCTGATCGGCAATTACATTCTGGAGATCAGGAGTATGACTTTGACTTACTGGATAATACTCTTTTCAACTTCCTGTTTTGCTAACCTCATGGGTCTGAATATCTCGGATGGACTAAAATCGGTTGTCGCAATTTATATCATTGTTCCCTTTTTACTGGTTCCACAAATTCTGCTGGCGGGTGTAATTGTTAAGTTTGATAAGCTCCATTTCAGTGTTGCAGCCTATGAAAATGTTCCTCTGGCGGGCGATGTTATGACATCCAGGTGGGCGTATGAAGCTCTTGCTGTTGAATTATTTAAAAACAACCGTTTTGAAAAGAATTTTTATAACTATGATCAGGCTATCAGTGAAAGTAATTATAAAACGTCATTCCTGATACCAAGACTTTTAAATGTTGCAGAGGAATGCCAGAGGTTGGCTGAAAATAATACAAATGAACAGATCTTCAGCAAGAATTTATTGCTTTTAAGAAATGAGATTGAAGCACTTGGTAAAATACCAGGATTGTTCCCATTTGAATATATTGAAAATTTAACAGCAGATGAGTTTGACGAAGATATTGCATCGGAAACTTTGGATTATCTTACTTATGCCAGGTTGCATTTTCAGGAGAAATCCCGGATTGCTACAAACCAAAGGGACAGTTTGTATAGCGCTATGGTCGGGGAAATGGGTGAGCAGGCAGTATATAAACTGAGGCAGGATTATCATAATGAAAAATTAACAGATTATCTAACAAATCGCCTTGAGATAACCAAAATAGTTGATATCAATAACAGGCTATATCAAAAGAGGGATCCTATATTTATGATTCCCGAACATAATGCTGGCCGTGCTCATTTTTATGCCCCATTTAAGAAATTTAATAACCAGCTCTATGACACAAAATGGTTCAATCTGATAGTTTTATGGTTATTTACTTTTCTATTTTACATACTTCTGCTTCTTGACATCTTCAGAAAAGTTATTGAATATTTTACCACTCTGAAATTGAGGAAGTAATGACATTCGTCAGTATTGCATCTTATCATTTCTTACAATTCCTGATCATTTTTGATACCATGAAAGGTATATCAACCGGAGTTAATCATTACATTTAAACATTGTTAATTCAATCAATTATTTCATATGAAAATCACATTACTTGATTGCCTGATTATTGCCGCATACCTGGTTTTCACGATCGCTATCGGACTGATTCTGAAAAAGCGTGCACAAAAAAATAAGTCCTCTTATCTCCTGGGAGATAACAAACTTCCATGGTATATGCTTGGATTATCAAATGCCTCTGGTATGTTCGACATATCCGGAACAATGTGGCTTGTTACCCTGATGTTTGTTTATGGTTTGAAAAGCATCTGGATTCCATGGCTGTGGCCCGTTTTTAACCAGATATTCCTGATGGTATACCTGTCTGCATGGCTTAGAAGGTCTAATGTAACGACAGGTGCAGAATGGATAGGCACGAGGTTTGGATTTGGCCGTGGTGCTGAACTGTCGCATAATATCGTGGTCGCTTTCGCGCTGATCAGCTGTCTCGGTTTTCTTGCCTATGGTTTTATTGGACTAGGTAAGTTCATAGAAATATTTATTCCATGGGAGGTTGTTTCAAAATATGTGCCTTTTAATGTAAGTCCGGAGTACGTCCCTCATGTTTACGGAATAGCATTTACAGCCTTCGCTGTATTCTATGCTGTGCTCGGGGGGATGGTAAGTATTGTATGGGCAGATGTCATTCAATATGGTATAATGACAATAGCATCACTAATTATAGGGATTATTGCGATGAATGCCCTGACCGATCATGCGTTGCTTGTCCCGGATGGATGGCATTCCCCATTTTTCGGATGGGCCCTGGGCATTGACTGGCATGGTATTGTCACGGAGGCTAATGAAAAGATCAGGACTGATGGCTACTCACTCTTTTCGCTGTTCTTCGGTGTAATGTTGTTTAAGGGTATACTCGTCAGCGCAGCCGGACCTGCTCCAAACTATGATATGCAAAAAATACTGGCAACAAAGAGTCCGAAAGAAGCTGCATTGATGAGCGGATTCGTTTCCGTAATTCTTAATCCCATAAGGTACTTCCTTATCACCGGTTTTGCAGTGCTTGCTATCCTGTTTTATGATAGACTGGACCTGATTGTTGCCGGACAGATTGATTTCGAACAAATTCTGCCATCCGCGATAAATGAATTTGCTCCGGCGGGACTGATGGGTATTTTACTGGCCGGGCTCCTTGCTGCATTCAATGGTACTTTTGCAGGAACTCTTAATGCAGCACAGGCTTATGTGATTAATGATATTTTTCTAAAATATATCCGTCCAAAGGCTACCCCGCGGCAGGTTAGAACAATTAGTTATACAACAGGCCTTCTGGTAGTTGTTATCAGCATAGTTATCGGAATTTTTTCAAAGAATGTAAACAGCATCCTTCAGTGGATAGTTTCCGCCCTCTGGGGAGGTTATACTGCGGCTAACGTGCTGAAATGGTACTGGTGGCGTTTTAATGGTCATGGATTTTTCTGGGGAATGTTTGTCGGCATAGCAGCAGCCCTTGTTTTCCCGAAAATCCTTCCTCCGCTTTTCCCGTCTATCCCGCAGGATATAATTCTGCTGTACTTTTTCCCGCTGCAACTTGTTATATCTATAATAGGCTGTGTTATAGGAACATATACAGCACCTCCAACAGGTGACGAAGTGCTGAAAAAGTTTTATAGCACTGTCAGACCCTGGGGATTCTGGAAACCAATTCATGAAAAGGTTGTCGCCGAAAACCCATCTTTCAAGCAGAATAAGAATTTCAGCAGGGATATGTTCAATATTTTTATTGGAATAATCTGGCAGATATCGCTCGTTGTCCTTCCGATAGTTATCATAACTAAAGCGCATATTTCACTGATCATCACAATTGCGTTGATTGCCATAACCGGGATTATTTTAAAGAAAACCTGGTACGACAAGCTCGAGGAAGATTAGAGCTTAGGGCAGAGAGCAGAGAGCGGAGAGCAGAGGGCGGGGAAAAATACATGAAATTTCAAATGCCTAAAATACCTTAAAATAAAAAGCAAGTAAGGGTGTCAGGGGCATAAGGTTACAGGGGTACATGGCTACAGGGGTATAAGGCAGCAGGACCGAAGATTGAATACTTTTAGTCTCTCGGGAATATAAAGATCACAATTCTAAAATGGAAAGATTCCCATCCAATAATATTCCGGGCTTTGAATTCCGGGAACATTTGAATATTATCTCAGATTTCACACGTGTTTACAGGGAGAATATTAGCGAAAACATTGCTATGCGTGAAATCAGGTGTTTGAGAACAATGTTTCCTGCAGTTCTGGCTCCGATTGAAGAAGGAGACCTGTTTGCAGGAAAGGTCCGGATGCCTGCAATTTGTTTTACACCTCAGGCAGGCGGGAATGAAGGCGGGTTTGGATATGTCTGTAACTTTGAAATAATGAAGGAACTTCTAAATCATCCGGAAGCCAGCGAAGATGACCGGAAGGTGCTTACTGATCTTACAGATTTCTGGTCAACGGAATGCACTGTTTATAAGACCCGTCAGGCATACTCAGAAAAGCTTAAAGAAGGACTTCCTTCGGACAACTGGACCGGATCATCCGGAATTGCTTTCCCCTTATACAGGATGGCGGGTACGCATCTTGATTATTCCGGACTCTTAAATCTTGGTATCCCGGGGCTTAAGGAAAAAATAAAAGTTTCTTACGATAATTCAGACAATAATGACTCCCGTGAATTCTACAAAGGAGCCCTTGAAGCACTTGACCTGTTTTCTGAAATCTGCATCCATTACGCAGATTTTGCAGATAAGCTGGCGGGCAAATGTTCTGACGATAACAAACCGGACCTGCAGGAGATGTCGCATATTCTAAGATCCCTGCCCCATTCAAAACCATCATCCTTTAGAGCCGCCATTCAGCTTTCCTTCCTTTATTGTATAGTTTCAGGATCAAATAATTATGGAAGGATTGATGACTATCTGGGTGAATATTATTGCAATGACATTGATTCAGGCAAAATTATACGAGCTGAAGCTTTGAGGTTATTCGAAGGCTACTGGAAAATCATGATTGCCAGGAACGCTCCATATGATGGAAGGGCAATTATTGGGGGATTGGGCAGGCGGAATGAAAATAAAGCTGACAAGCTGGCCTTGCTTGCTATCGAAACTGCTGTCAGGGTAAAGGATATCCTGCCGCAGTTAACACTAAGATTTCATAAAAACCAGAATCCTGAATTATATCAAAAAGCGCTGGATGCAATAGGTGAGGGAAGCACTTACCCGATGTTGTATAATGATGATGTTAATGTCCCCGCGCATCAGAAATCTTTTAACATCACTTATGATGAAGCCTGCCAGGTAATACCTTTTGGTTGCGGCGAATATATTATAAATCACCAGAGTGTTGGAACACCCAGCAGTGTTTTGAATCTATTAAAAGCGCTTGAAGTGATGCTGCATAATGGCACCGATCCGATTACCGGGATGAACGCCGGTTTCCAGGATTTCCCACCGGAATTTGATTCATTTAATATCCTGTATGATACATATAAGGAACAATTAAAATATTATATAGATCTGCTGGCAGAACAGGAAATGGTGGAATACCGGATGGCTGGCGTTACTGCTTCCTTTCTTTTACTGAGTATACTTTATGACGATTGCCTGAATAAAGGAAAAGGAATTTTTTCCGGTGGGGCCAGATTTCTTGGCGGAACGATGGAAATCTATGGATTCACCAATGCTGCTGACAGTCTTACAGCTATACGAAATATAGTATATAAAGAAGCCAGGATCCCAATGACTGATCTTTTGAAAATACTGGATTCAGATTTTGCAGGCTATGAGAATGAAAGGAACCTGCTGCTTAATGAGCTAAAATATGGAAATGACAATCCGGAAGCTGACCAGATGGCTGAAGATCTTCACAACTTCGTGTGTAATTATACCAGAGATCGTAAGAATAAATTAAAACTACATTCTTACCTGGTTGTTAATATTAATAACGATGCGAATACCACCCTTGGCAGGTTTACCTCTGCCTCAGCCGATGGCAGGAAGGCCTTCACCAGCATGTCGAATGGCAATGCACCCAGTCCCGGAATGGATAAAAATGGTCCCACGGCCCTGCTCAACTCCCTGATTAAACCTGATCCTTCTATTCATGCCGGGGCTGTCCAGAATCTCAAATTCAGCAGGGAAATGTTCTCAACATACCGGCCTCAGATGGAAGCCTTGCTAAGAGCTTATTTTAAAAATGGCGGAACACAGGCAATGATCACAGTTGTTGGGCGGAATGACCTGATCAACGCATTAAAAGATCCTGAAAAATACGCCAACCTTATTGTCCGTGTTGGAGGATTCAGTGCCCGTTTTGTTGAACTAAGTCCTGAAGTACAAAAAGAAATTATTGAAAGAACTTTATATTAAAAAATAATATGGCTAAATGGTAATATTATTAAATTGTTGAATGGCTGAATTGCTAAATTGCTAAACTGTTAAACTGTTAATAGATAAAATATGAAGAAAAAAGAATTCAATCAGCGTATGGCGTATCTGATAAAGAAACATGACAAACTGATAAACCGGAGGAATAAAAAACTCAAGAAAACCAATGGTATTTATGACCGGTATAAATATCCTGTTATAACTGCGGATCACACCCCGCTTTTCTGGCGTTATGACATGAATATTAAAACCAATCCTTCCCTAATGGAGAGAATGGGTATTAATGCTGCATTTAATTCAGGTGCGATAGAGTTGAATAATAAAATCTGCATGATGGTTCGTATTGAAGGATGGGATCGAAAATCGTTCTTTGCGGTTGCTGAAAGTCATAATGGCATTGATCATTTCAGGTTCCGCAAGTATCCTGTCATTATGCCGGAAACAGATGATCCGGATATTAATGTTTACGACATGAGGTTGACCCTTCATGAAGATGGATGGATATATGGCGTCTTCTGTACCGAACGGAAAGATCCGAAAGCGCATCCCGGAGATCTGTCATCTGCTATAGCTCAATGCGGAATTGCCCGGACCAAAGATCTGGATACGTGGGAAAGACTTGATGATCTTAAAACAGCTTCTCCTCAACAAAGAAACTGTGTTTTACATCCTGAATTCATTAATGGCAAATATGCATTCTATACGCGTCCGCAGGATGATTTTCTTAAAGCAGGAAAAGGTGGCGGCATAGGCTGGGGATTGACAGATAATATTGAACATGCGGTCATCAAAAGAGAAAAGATCATTGATGAAAGGGTTTATCATACTATTAAAGAAGTTAAGAACGGGCAGGGACCCGCTCCTGTTAAAACAAATGAGGGCTGGTTGCATCTTGCACACGGAGTCCGTGGATGTGCTGCCGGTTTGCGGTATGTTCTGTACATGTTTCTTTCCGACCTTGCTCATCCGGAAAAAGTCATTAAAAAACCAGGAGGATATTTCCTGGCTCCGGAAGGACAGGAGCGCATTGGTGATGTTTCAAATGTTGTCTTCAGTAATGGATGGATTGCGCGAAATGACGGTACAGTATTTATTTATTATGGCTCATCTGATACACGCATGCATGTAGCAACTTCAACTATCGACCGTTTGCTTGACTATGTAAAGAATACACCCGAAGATGGATTCCGATCGGCCGTTTGCGTTGAGCAAAGGATTAAACTTATTACAGGGAACCTTAAGTAATGATCAAACGTTTACTGAAGACAATAATTATCGCGGTTCTGGTAGTATTTGTCGCCTATATGATTGTGAGTAATATAGCCTTCTTCCAGGGATCAGGAGGATCTTATAACAGCAAGACCATTATTGATGCTGATAGCGGACATGATCTGGATGATTTGTTTGCTATTGTCAGGGTGTTAATAGATAATGATATTGAGGTCGTTGGCCTGATTTCAGGTCGCTGGAGCTTCCATGAAAACGATCCTGACAGCTCTGTATTGATCAGCCAGGAAAAAAATGAAAGAATTCTGGATCTTCTCAACCTTACACATATAGCTCATCCCATAGGTGCAGACGAAATGCTGTATGTCAATGAAAAGCCGATGCCTCAACCATCCGAAGGAGCAAAATTTATTGTTGAAAATGCACAGGGCCTTGCGTCAGGAGAAAAGCTGAGAGTTATTACTTTAGGATCAACAACCAATCTTGCTTCTGCCATACTTATGGATTCAAGTATCATTCCCAAACTGGATTGTTACATTCTGGGATTAAAATATGATCCTTTTAAAAAAGCATGGAACAAAAATGAGTTTAATACAAGGAATGACCTTGATGCTATGGATGTAATCCTTAATACAAAAAATCTAAACATAACTGTGATGACAGTAAATGTATCCGGAGATTTAAAATTCCAAAAGACTGAAACAGCAGAAAAATTAAGGGACAAAGGAGATATATGGATTTATTTATTGGGTAGTTGGGATAAAAACTGGCCCGATTACCAGGAGTATATTATGCAGGATGTCGCCCTTATAGAAGCCATTTTGCACCCAAAGTTTGCAGCGGCAAGAGAGTTATATACACCACCTGAAAACACCCACCGGAAAATCAAAGTATACACGAAAATTAAAACAGAAGCCATGATAAAAGATTACTGGAAAGCGGTGGAGGAATATTCAGGTTACTAGTTTCTTGTTTATGGCTGCTGAGAGAGAAATTTTTTATTACTTTAGATCAGTCAAAAAACAGATTAAGGTTTTCAGTCCGGAATCAGTTTAACGGTTTTCGATTATTATCATTATCATTTAGATGATAATTTTAACTACAAATAAATCTTAATTAATTCAGATTAATCATTAAATCCAAACAAAAGGAGGCCCATATGAAATCTAAAAAGAACATGAACCGCCGTGAATTCATTGGTACTGCAGCTGCGGCAACCGCTGCATTTACAGTCGTGCCAAGGCACGTACTTGGCGGACCCGGCTATGTTGCTCCAAGCGATAAGATCAACCTGGCCTATATTGGTTGCGGAACTCAAGGTCTTCGTGAAATGGTTGAACTTCTACCCAATCCCAATTTACAAATTGTTACTGTTTGTGATCCAAACAAGTTCACTACCAATTATGTAGACTGGTCACTTGAGGGCATCCGGAACAGTATACGGGAAGTATTGGAAGATAATGAATGGGGAAAAAATCTGGATGGTATACCGGGAGGACGGGATGTCGGGCAGGAAGTTGTTGATAAGTATTATTCTTTGAAACAGCCGTCCGGAACATATAAAGGTTGTACTTCCTATGCAGATTTCCGTGAACTGCTCGAAAAAGAAAAAGGTATCGATGCAGTAAAAGTCATGACACCGGACCATCTTCACGGGACTATTTCCATTGCAGCCATGAAAAAAGGAAAGCATGTGGTAATACATAAACCTATTGCCAACCGGATATATGAAGCAAGGCTTACTATTGAAACTGCAAGAAAAACCGGAGTAGTGACGCATCTGCTGGCCTATAGTAAGAGAACAGGTAATAATCTGGCTTTAGACTGGATCAGGAAAGGTGCTATCGGCACTCTCAGGGAAATCCATAACTGGTCGAACAGGCCTGTATGGCCGCAATGGCAGGCAAATCCAACCGATACTCCCCCGGTTCCTGATGGATTTGAATGGGATCTGTGGCTTGGATGCGTTCCGGACAGGCCATATCATCCAAATTATACCAATGCTGTATTCCGCGGCTGGTATGACTTTGGCGGAGGCAGTATTGCGGATATGGGAAATTACAGCCTGTGGCCATTGTTCATGACATTCGGGATAGATACCCCGCCGGTCAGCGCTGAAGCCTATGGAACCACTACATGTATCATAAAGGACCATGTCAGCACAGGCCTGAGAAATGATGTTGCATTCCCCTTATCATGTATTGTTCATTTTAAATTCCCGGCTCAGAAAGAATGGGCACCATTTGACCTGTTCTGGTACGACGGTGGAATGAAACCAGCCAGACCCGCCGAGCTGGAAGCTAATAAAGAATTGCCGAGGGAGGGTATGATGTTTGTTGGTGATAAAGGCAAGATCCTTGCAAATTTCCACTGTGACAAGCCGAGGATTATACCTGAAACAAAGTTTTTCGAGTTTCTGGGAACAAAAGAAATTCCACAGGATACCAGTGAACGTACTGAGAATGTATGGCTGGATGCATTCAGGAGCGGACAGCAATCACCCGGAAGTTTCCTTAATGCAGGACCAGTAACTGAAACCATTCTTCTGGGCGGAGTAGCTTTGAGATCCGGCAAAAAGATAGAATGGGATGCAGCAAAAATGAAGATTACTAATATCGAGGATCTAAACAAGTATCTGTACCGCGAATACAGGCCGGGATGGGAATTGTAACAATCGGCTGAGATTTGGAATCGGAAAAAGCTTTCTGAAACCCGGGAGATAATTGTTTCAGAAGGAAGAGGGACAAAGTACAAGGTACAAGGTACAAGGTACAGGGTACAGGGTACAGGGTACAGGGTACAGGGTACAGGGTACAGGGTGCAAGGTCACAAGGTCGCAGGAGTGGAACTTATGAAGGTTAATTCGGAGTTTTTGTTCCGGGAATCGATGTATTAATATTCTCCAATCTTATGAGGATGGCTTCCCGCT
>JBGPAO010000106.1:0-9806 GCA_041480755.1 Bacteroidia bacterium | reverse complement strand
TATCCCCATTTAAATAAAGTTTTAACGCAGGCCCTCAAGGATAAGAGTTAGTTTATAATTAAAAGGAGGATATATATCTGCCATTAATTAAAGATGTTATACAATCTCAGGTAGGGGAGAGTTGAAATGAATTGGGACGGATATGGATTTTATTGATGGATTTGGATTTTACTTGTATAAATGCTTTTATCGCAGACGATTTTTATAAAATATAGTCCTGCTTTTAGATGATTTCTTACCAGGTTTGCTTTGCTATCTGATAAATGAATTATATCATTTTCCAGTAAGCTTCCGTCAATTGAATAGAGATAGTATAGATATTCCCCATCATTCTCCTCAAGTTCTATTTCAAATATGCCATTTGAGGGATTGGGTATTACTTTCATCGTACATGATTTTGATAAAATCTTAGAAAGGCCAACTTCTATTCCGATGTTTATGCTTACCGATTCGTTACTTTCATTACCGGCAGCATCATAAGCAGTGATGAAGTAATTATAGGTATTACCAGCAATTAATCCGGCATCCGTGTAGCTATTGGTTTCACTGGTATAAATAACAGTTCCGTCACGATAGATTTTATATCCTATGACTCCGACATTATCAGTTGCGGAATCCCAGGTTAGCTGTGAGCTTGTATTACTTAATGCTATACCCTGCAAGTTTGTTGGAATGGATGGTGCTTCAGTATCGTTGGTGTTCACATTGACTGATGAAGATTGACTGCTTTCATTACCGGCAGCATCATAAGCTGTGATGAAGTAATTGTAGGTATTACAAGAACTTAATCCGCCATCCGTGTAGCTATTGGTTTCACTGGTATCAATAACAGTTCCGTCACGATAGATTTTATATCCTGTAACTCCGACATTATCGGTTGCGGAATCCCAGGTTAGCTGTGAGCTTGTATTACTTAATGCTATACCCTGCAAATTTGTTGGAATGGATGGCGCTTCAGTATCGTTAGTGTTCACATTGACTGATGCAGATTGACTGCTTTCATTATCGGCAGCATCATAAGCTGTTATGAAATAACTACAGGTAATACCAACTGTTAATCCATAATCCGTGTAACTGGTTGATGAAGTTGAATCTATGACTGCTCCATCACGATATATCTTGTATCCTGTTATACCGATATTATCAGTGGATGTATCCCAGGTTAAGTGGGCGCTTGTAACATTAAGGGCTACACCCAATAAATTATCAGGTGCAGTGGGAGCCCATATATCATTGGTGCTGATATTAACAGAAGCAGATTGGCTACTTTCATTGCGAGCAGCATCGTATGCTGTAACAGAATAACTATATGTATTACCAACTGTTAATCCATTATGCGTATAACTGGTAGATGTAGTTGAATCTATAACTGTTCCGTCAAAGTAAATCTTGTATCCTGTTACACCCACATTGTCGGTTGAGGCATCCCATGAGAGCTGTGTGCTAGTAACACTGAGCACTGTACCCTGGATGTTCGTTGGGACAGTGGGAGCCAATGTGTCATTAGTATTTACATTTACTGATGAAGATGGATCACTTTCATTGGCAGCAGCATCAATTGCTGTGACGTAGTAGCTGTAAATATTACCAACAGATAATCCATTATCTGTGTAACTGGCAGTCACACTGGTATTAATCAATGTTCCGCCCCGGTATATCCTGTACCCTGTTACACCAACATTATCAGTTGAGGCTGTCCATGAGAGCTGTGCGCTCGTAACACTGAGGACCGTACTCTGGAGGTTTGTTGGTGCGATTGGAGCCCAGGTGTCATTTGTATTGACATTGACTGATAAAGATTGATCACTTTCATTCCCGGCAGCATCAACAGCTGTGACGTAGTAGCTGTATATATTACCAACAGATAATCCATTATCGACAAATGAAGTAGTGGCACTAGTATTGATAAATGTTCCATTCCGGTAAATCCTATAACCAGTTACTGCGACATTATCGGTTGAGGCATTCCACGAGAGTTGGGCACTGGTAACACTTAGGACTGTCCCCTGGAGGTTTGTCGGAGCGGTTGGGGCTTCTTTATCATCCCCCTGTGGTAATCCATTCCAACCTGCAATCCTGGCCAGCATATACCAAATAGCTTTTCCTAGTCTTAACGCGCCCGTTGAACTAATATGACCAACCTCGCCACCTCCTAAATTTGTTGTAGTTATTATAGGATAAGTATGTCCATTCCATGTTGTCGTATTAGAACTGCCATCGTCATTATAACATAATATATCTGCATAATCAAATAATATTCTTGTTGGATCAGCAGCAACATAGTTTCTTATGGATTCATAGCCAAGATGTTTAATATAACCGGCTTCTCCAGTATAACTATCAACCGTACCAGTTGTAAATACTATTTTTGTATTATAACTATTAGTTACACAATAATCAATGTATTCTTGAGTAGCACTTATATAATCAGTAAAACTAATGCCTGGATCATAACACCAACCAAATCCTATAGCTACAATACTTAAATTATTTGTATTGCAATGTGTAATACCTGCTTTTGTTCTGCTTATTGCTAATGCACTGGTAAACCAGTCTTCCTCTCCATAACTATTAATCCATCCTGTTTCATTATTAACATCGCCCCATGTGGTGCCACTTGCTCTTAAATGAGAAGTAGTATATGCTTCAGGTACATTTGATCCTATATTAACTGCATAGGCAGGATAAGATGATTCTAATAATGTAAGTCCGGTTCTATATGCTTGACTATGTGATTCCCCCGGTATAGTAATCCACATTTTTTTTACTTCATTGATATAATACTCAGGCATATCCTGGTATTTATCGACAACGGTATGGTCTACTATGATAGGTTGGCTGAATGCCTTAATTACTATTAAGTTAAGTAGAATGATAAATGAGATTAAAGCCTGATATTTAAGTCCTTTTTTATTCATAAGATTGACAAAAAATTATTAGCCAGATTTTTAAAAAATTACAAGTATACAAAAATTCCAGAACATATAGAGGGATTATAACGCAGGCTATTCTTTAATATAATACAACCTTCCCGTGATATACCACACCCAAACTTTCCTTCTCCCTGATTTCAAGGATATATAGCCCGTGTTTCAGTTCTTCAAGATTGAGGGTGGTCTCTTTTTGAAGGGGAGGTATTTGTTTTTCGAGAATGCATTTACCTGAAAGGTCATATAACCTGAAATTTACAGGATCCTCTGGTAAAATTCCCAGGTCGATAGTGATAATATCTTTTGCCGGATTTGGATAAACTGTTACAGCAGTACCGGAATAAATTGTGATACCATGTGAGGAAGTAGGACGCTCTTCAGGCGAATATCCTGCCGCCTGAAATATTTCTTTAGTGTTGTAATCCTGCAGGAAGACTGTAATGGCAATATTATCCTCATTCAGGTACTCAAATGGTTCGTTCCAGGTTATAGTAACCTCTTCAGTTTCACCTTTTGACCATGCTTTATTGAAGGTCGTACCGCTGGCATCCGGAAGCATCATACGTGCAACGTTTTCAAATTTTGCTATTCCGTTTGTACCAATATACAGAGGATCGTTTATCAATACTTCCTGTACAATGGTATGAAGGGTTAATTCCTTCTTAGGAATTTCTTTGAATGCTTTAATGGTTACAGTTACCTGGATCACGGGTGAAAGCTGGTTGATCTCCAGTCCGATATTAAATTCAGAATCCAGGAGTGCCCTGACCAGAATGTCAGTTGAATCAGGAGACCGGGTGGTAAAATTATAACTTCTTGCATGGCCCAGAATAGCATCAAATCCGTCTCCATCGATCATTGCATAAGGTACAGCAGACACTCCATAATATAATCCCCTTGAACTGGCTGGTGTTGGATTATCAAGATTCATCCTGTCGGCAGAAGGATAACTGGTATGATATTGGATATCAATGACATCTTTATACAGCTTGTTTGCAAGTGAATTTACCAGCAGATCAGGATTTATGCATTTGACCTCATTGGCATTTGTGAAATATTCCATAACAGCTACTTTCGTCCTCTGGCCGACATGGAAATTATCAAATGCAAATCCTTCGTTCCGGATCGTATTATCACCTCGTGATCCGTATACTATCCTGAACCGGACTTCTTTCTTATTAATAAGGTCGTCGAGATGATGAGCCGTTGTGATCCATTGGGTGTCTTCACCTCCGGTGGTAGTTCCTGTCCATCCTGTACTCTGCCCTGCAGGGCCGTTTGTTATCCTTGATGAATTGTACCAGTTCAATCCGCCGTTATTGACTTTACCGACATTCTTCCATGTTTTCCCTTTGTCAAATGTATATTGAATAACAGCTCCCTCCTGATCCCGGTCCATAGAACGTTTTATATCCATCAGCATAAGCGGACGGGTTACATTTTCAAAACTGAAACATGGGGAAAGCACTGCTGAATTCTCAACAGCTTCCGGCTTAGGCAGTATCGTGTGCCAGGCTATGTTCCCTGATGATGCAGTATATGGGAAGTGAGTATTGCTAATAGTATCCCATTTCCAGCTGTTCCTTAAACCTGTAAGGGAAGATGCAGACCAGCCTGCAGGCAACGTTTCAAAATCCTGATAATAAGATTCTTCTGCAATATTATATGTGGGATAAAGCGTGATTTCTTTCTGTATAGAGTCTGAACAGCCATAATTAGAAGTTACCCTGTAAATAACTTCATACGTTTCAGGAATTTCATAAGTATAATTAACCTTTTCTTCAGTGAATATATCTGCCAGGTTACCTGACGCATCATAAAATTTCCATTTTCTGGTGCTTACGGAATCATCAGCAAACAATTTTTCTGTTCCTGTAAAAGCAATAGCATTACTGGTCAGGCATTCACTTGACCAGGTAAAATCAGCTTCAGGAATTGGACGCAGTGTAACCAGATTAATTACAGTATCGGAACATCCTTTTTCGTTGGTTACAATCAACGAGACATTTTTTTGCTCAGGAGTGTCGTACAAATGGGAAGGATTCTTTTTACTGCTTATGTTATCAGGGCCGCTGGAGGGATCGCCAAAATTCCAGATCCAAGTATGTTCAACACCCTTACTTGTATCCGATTCATTATTAAATTGAACAATCCCACCATCTTCCTGTATACAGGTAAAAGGAACAGAAAAAAGAGCAACTGGCAAAGGATTGACGGTTATAAAAGCAGAACCAATACCTGTACTGGTATTGGCCGTTGCATCCGTTACTTTATTTACCTTATAAATTGTGGTTACAAGCGGACTAACAAAAAACTGCCAGGATGTATCTGTGATATTGCTTATTCGTGATCCATTATTCAATATAACTTCCCATGGTGGTGTGCCGCCAAAAGTGATTGTAAGTGCAGTGGAATCGTTTCTGCAAATTGATGTAGTGCCGCTGATGGCAGCTGAAGGTCTTGAGGTATAAATAGTGACATTGTTCGAGTCAAGTGATGTAAATGCAGGGTAGCTTTCATTTCCGTAGGAATCCAGGAGTACTATATTAATAGTAAGGTTTCCGGCAGAGACGCTTCCATCTCTCTCATCCACAGTATATTCAAAACGATATGTCCCATCATTATTATTAAAGAAATCCAGGTTTGCCCTGGTGATACCCACGCCGTTCACCTCCGTCTTGGGACTGACAGAATAACCTGATTGGTCTGCAACGACTGTGATATCGATCTTTTCTCCAACTATAATTTTCTCATCCGTTGAACTGATATATGCACGGCTGATAGACGGCCTTTCCGCATCAATACTTATATCGTTGTAAATAAGCAAAGTATAGGGATTAGAAATATTTCCTGCCCTGTCGCGTAATAATATCCGGATGGCAAGATTACCAGCAGTAACATTCTGATTTCCATCAAATACAATGTAATCTATCCGGTAATTACCTGTTCCCTTGTCGTATTTTTGTATATTGGATGATGAGAACGGAATATTATTAATGGTGGATGCATCATCAAATATATAATCAGGCTCATCTGCTGTAAGCCGGATAGTAATTGTGTCATTAATTTTCTTTTTGCCGTTGGAACTTGCATATGCCGCTGTGATTGCAGGAGGATTGCCATCAAGCAGATCGTTTGCCTGAATAATAAGCTGATTCCGGACAATCCCGGGCACCATTCCATTATAGAGTTGCAGATTAGAGACCGGTATATTCTCAGATTCCTGGTAATCAATGCCACCAGCGGTAATAACAAAAAAAGCTGTATAAGTAGTATTATTCACCTTTGTCAGATTGGTAAGAGGATATCCTCCAATGTTTCCATTTTTAAGGGTGTAAGTCCCCTGATTATTTTCTACTTTGATCGTTGCAACCACCTGGTCACCCAATTTCATCGTTTTGTCCGGAATAATAACATCCTGCACGACAGGCTCAATATTTGCATGAATGGGAATAATGTTGGTTAAGAGATTATCAATTGTTATTGATTGCACAAGGATATCTTTGCTTATTGAAATTCTGAAATTACTATAATCATTATCAAAGTCGGGACCATTAAAAGCAAGAGCGATAAGTATCCTTTGTTCATTCTGGTAACTAATATTTTCGATGGTAAGGCCGGACGGGGCATTCATAAGGATGAATTTTGACGGCGTTACCAACGACTGATTAATAAAGCGTTCATCTGTAAGCCTCAGGTCAAGCGTTCTGAAATTCAGCCGGTATTCAGTCAATACGGTTGTATCGGCGATAGTAATTGCAGCTAAAGGAACTTCTCTCCTCGCGTTAATTAAAAGGTTATTGCTGGTAAGATTAGAAATAATAATGCTTTGGAAAAGAATATTTTTTAATATACGGACGGCGAAATCCGGATAATTCTCATCAAAATCGGTCCTGTCAAAATTAAGGTATATTCGTGCACTAGTGGGTGATATTCCGATGACGGATTCTATTGTTAATCCAATCGGCTTGTTAATTAACTCAAAATTAGCAGGAACAATCGTTTGATAATTAATGAATTTTTCCTCGGTAAGAGTCAGGTTAAGATATCTGTCTCCAAGAGTTAACTCATACAATTCAGCATCTTCTTTTATAGTACACACCGGATGTTCCTGATAACTGTAAATTGTAAGATTATTGCCTGGAAGATCTACATTTTTTGATTGAAGTAAAATGTTTCTTGATATAACCACTTTCAGGTTGGGAATATCGGTATCAAAATCTGCGCCTCCATATGCAAGATCAAGGGCCGCACTTACAGGATTTATGCCGCTGACGGATTCAATAACAAGTCCGGGCGGAGCATTCACAAGATAGAAGTTGGATATTATCAGCGTAGTATAATTCAGGAATCTTTCCTCAGTCAGGCCCAGGGTCAGACGCCGTCTCCCAAGGGTGTACTCATGCATAATGGAGTCAGGATTGGCCACCAAAACAGGCACTTCCACGTCGGCATAAATCCTGAGCGTATTGGTGGTCAGGTTGGTGGCTGACTGCAATAACCTGATTTTATTGATGGTAACAGAAAATGTGGTAATATCGGAATCGAAATCATTATATACAAAAGCAAGGTTAATGATCACGCGAGTAGGGGAGATGCCCTGTACGGACTGGATAGTCAATCCCACCGGAATATTATTTAATGTAAAGTCGGCAATGCTGAGTGTAGTATAATTTTTAAATGTCTCCTGTGTCAGGTATATTGTAAGATATCTGTAATCAAGGCGGTATTCTGTAAGAATTGAATCGTATTCCATAATAGCAACCGGTTGTTCAACGAAAGCAAGGATAGTCAGAGTGTTTGATTGCAGATCCGATACTTTGCTCTGTAACAGAATATTCCTGGAGATCCTGACACGGAAATCCGTTATAGAATTATCAAAATCAGTACCATCGAATTGAAGAGCCAGAACAGCATGATATTTTGATGTTCCGGTTACAGATTGTACCGATAATCCGGCAGGGGCATTGACCAGGGTGAAACTGGATACCCCCAGGTTAGTATAATTAAGGAATTCTTCATCCGATAGTGCAATATTCAGGGAACGTACATCCAATCGGGGCTCAGTAAGAACGGTATCTGCAGTCAAGGTTGCTACCGGTTGTTCAACATAGGCAAGTATATTAAGCTGGCTGCTGCTAAGTACCCCGGAAGTGGTCTGGTACAGGACTGAATGATCAATATCAACACGGAAATCAGGAATATTAACATCAAAATCTGTGTAAACAAACTGGAGGCTCAGGTAGGCTTTGGTCGAAGAAACGCCCAATACAGATTGGATTGACAAACCTTCAGGTTTATTCACCAGGGTGAAATCCGAAACCTTAAGCGTTGTATAGCTGGTGAAATAATCTTTTGCAATGTCTATTGTTAATAGTCTTACATCCAGTCTTTCTTCAGTAAGGACTGAGTCAGCTGTAAGTATTGCAGCAGGATTTTCGGTGATGGCAAAAATAGTAACCGGATTGGTAGCAAGGGTTCCTGAAGTTGTCTGATATAAAACAGCTTCTGAAATATTTACATAGAAGTTTGTAATATTAATATCGAAATCCGTACCATCAAACTGCAGGGCAAGTTGCACTCTTACCGGTGAAACTGGTATAACTGACTGAATTGACAATCCCACAGGATTATTGACCAGAGTAAAATCGGAAGTCTGGAGACCCAGATAACTGATAAATCTCTCTTCAGTAAGATTTATTGTAAGTGTCCGGAAGTCCAGTCTTTCTTCAATTAATATGGAATCTGATGTCAGAGTGGCAACAGGATGCTCAGGATATGCATCAATATTCAGCTGTGTTGTGCTGAGGTTGCCTGAGGTTGTCTGAACCAGTACAGAATAAGGTATATTAATAAAGAAGTTGGGGATATCAGTATCGAAATCAGTACCGTCGAACTGAAGGGCAATGAGTGCTCTTGTTGGTGAAACTCCTGTCACGGATTGTACAGTCAGTCCGATTGGCCGATTAACCAGGGTAAAATTCGATGGCTGAAGAGTTGTATAATTTTTGAATCTTTCTTCTCTCAGGCCAATGGTCAGCACCCTGAAATCAAGCCGTTTTTCCGTGAGGACAGAGTCTGCGGTCAGAGTCGCTGCAGGTGTCTCTATATAAGCAACTATACTTAAAGGAGTAGAAGTTAGATTGCCTGAAGTGGTCTGAACCAGTACTGAACTGGAGATATTCACTCTGAAGTTTGAAATATCGGTGTCAAAATCAGTTCCGTCAAACTGAAGAGAAATCACAACCCGGAAGGGTGATAGTCCTGCAACCGATTGTATGGATGAGCCCGCAGGATTATTTACAAGGGTAAAATTCGAAATCTGCAGCCCGGCATAGTTTTTGAATCTTTCTTCGGTAAGATCGATTATAAGTGTGCGGTAATCCAGGCGAAGTTCCGATAGAGCGGAATCTGCCGAAAGGGTAGCTACAGGGTGCTCTACATAAGCATAAATAGTATTCGAACTGGTCCTTAGATTCCCCGTTTTAGTCTGGATAAGAACGGAATAATTGATATCAACAGCAAAACTTGTATAATTTACGTCAAAATCTGTTCCGTCAAATAGCAGTCTTAATCGTGCACGTGTAGGTGAAATTCCGGTGACCGACTGAATTGTTAAGCCGGTTGGCTTGTTGACAAGTGTAAAATTGGATGGCACTAAAGTGGTATAATTGCGAAATGCTTCCTCGGTAAGCTCGATGTACAAAGTCCGTGCATTGATCCTGTATTCTGTCAGAACCGAATCCGCAGAAAGAGCAGCAAAAGGTGTTTCGACATATGCAATTATTGTTAGATTATTTGATGTCAGATCTGATGTTTTTGACTGGAAAAGAATTGATTTGTCTATAACCACCTTGAAATTAGTATAATTAACAT
>JBGPAO010000105.1:0-9864 GCA_041480755.1 Bacteroidia bacterium | reverse complement strand
ACAAGATCCTTGAAGCTGCAAAAATAATAGCAAATACCAGGAATTTGTATCCGGTACTGATCACAGCATTTAAATGTGCTCCAGATTCATTCATAATTGAATACACCATTTCAAACACATCCTCGGCATTTGGATTCGAGAAGTAATCACCGTCGGTACCATATGCCGGCCTGTGTTCCTTTTTTGTAACTGTGCGGGGTTCAGAATCAAGGTAAACGAAACCTCCCTGTTCCTCAAGGACCTTCTGCATCATAAATGCTGTGGCACCACCTGGCACGTCTTCATCAAAAAAAATAATCCTGCCGGTTTTCTTCAAAGATTCAACAATAATACCAGGCAGGTCAAATGGCAGCAGTGTCTGTACATCAATAATTTCAGCATTAACTCCAAATTCCTTAAGCTGTGAAGCAGCTTCCACCGCAATTCTGACACATGACCCGTAGGTAGCTATTGTAATATCGTCTCCTTTCATCAGGATTTCAGGTATGCCAAACGGCACTTTAAATTCGCCCAGGTTTTCAGGTTCAGGCTCTTTCAGCCTGTAAGCATTAAGCGGTTCGATTACGAGTGCCGGGTCATCAGCTTCCAGCAGTATATTGTAAAAGCCGGCTGCTCTTGTAAGGTCACGCGGAACGCACACATAAATTCCGCGAATAGAATTAATGACCATGCTCAGGGGAGATCCGGAATGCCACATTCCTTCAAGCCTGTGGCCCCTTGTCCGGATGATCAACGGTGCAGACTGGGCTCCTTTGGTCCGGTATCTTAAGGTCGCCAGATCGTCACTAATTGTCTGTAATCCATATAGCAGGTAATCGAAATACTGTATCTCGGCAATTGGCCGGAATCCCCTCAGGGCAAGGCCAATGCCCTGTCCGATTATTGTAGCCTCACGTATTCCGGTATCGGTTATCCTGAGCTCACCATACTTTTTCTGAAGTCCCTCAAGTCCCTGGTTGACATCCCCAAGTTTCCCCGTGTCCTCCCCAAAAGTTAACAGTAAAGGATATTTATTAAACAGTACATCAAAATTATCCCTCAGTACCTCCCTTCCTGTTGACATTTTTGGAGATTCACTATAAACAGGTTTTACCTCGTTTATCTTCAGAACTGATGTTGGTGTTTCATTATAAAGGCTGGAATTATACCTGTCACGGGCACTGTCCCAATTCCTGGCAAGCCATCCGTTAATTGAAGCCTGCACGTCCTCCCTGTTCGGACAATCAGAACAGATATGACGAAGCAGTTTGCGGGCTGTGACGAAATTATCTTTCCTGAGAGGATCGTTTATTCTCTTCAGATTATTGGTCAGCACAGAAATTTTGTCGAATTTATCGTTCTTGCATAAACAGGACTTATTCTCAAGAATTTCTATCAGTTCATCTCTTTCACTTCGCATCGGCCCGATATAATTATTCCATGCTTTATCCCGGGCTTCGTGCGCCTGATTTTGAGCAAGTTTTTCAATATTTTCAATTTCATCTGCATCCGCAATTTCAGATGACAGAATCCATTCTCTCATTTTGATGATCGGATCGAATTTCTTTTCCCATTCAAGTCTTTCAGCCGTTTTATATCTCTCCTGGGATCCTGAAGTTGAATGTCCGAGCGGTTGATTCATCTCATCAATATGGAATAGTACAGGGATATGCTTTTCCCTGCATATTCCAATCCCTTCCTCAAAGATCCTGCACAGACCCGGATAATCCCACCCTTTTCCCCTGTAAATTATAATTCCCTGTCTGGTTTCATCCTGTTCGAAACCTTTAAGGGCTTCAGAGATGCTCGATTTTATGGTTTGATAATCCCTTGTCACAGAAATTCCGTATCCGTCATCCCAGACTGCAATTGCCACAGGTATTTGCAAAACACCCGCCGCATTAAGAGCTTCAAAAAAATGTCCCTCGGAGGTACTTGCTTCTCCAATCATACCGAATGCAACCTCATTCCCATTATCTGAGAAATAATTATATCCGGATAATTCTTTAATATTTCTGAAAAGTTTTGAGGCATATCCAAGACCAACAAGTTTTGGCATCTGTGCTGCAGTCGGCGAAAGATCTGCTGCAGAATTTTTCCTGTCCATCAGGTTAATCCTTTCACCCCGGGCATCCCTGTTTGCCGTGGAAAAATGACAGCTCATAAGCCGGCCGGCATTAGAGGGATTCATTCTTATATCTGTATCACCATATAACTGTGCAAAAAATTCTTCAGGGCCTGACAATCCTGCAGCAAACATAAATGTCTGATCCCTGTAGTAACCTGATCTCCAGTCACCATTCCTGAACTGTTTGGCCATGGTAATCTGGGCGACCTCTTTGCCGTCCCCGAAAATTCCGAATTTTGCCTTCCCGGACATCACTTCCCTGCGTCCAATAATACTGCATTGTCTGCTGAGGCTGGCAATCCTGTAATCTTCAAGGACTTTCTTCCTGAATTCCTCATAAGTCAGTTCTGTGCCTTTTTCCGTGACGCCAGACATAAGGATGAAATTAGTTAGAAGTACAACAAATTTAGTGAATTAACTAACTCGTTGCCAACTTCTTTACAGTACAGGTGAATTGGTTATTGTTATATATGTGTTAAACAGAAACAGGTGGGATGATTTATTCTTCAAAATCATATAATATTACATTGGATAAAAGATTAAATTTGAATCCATGCTTAAGATTATTTTATTATCGGCATTGATAATTCTGATCGCAACTGTTGCTCTGTCAATCAGAATTATTATTAAACCTCACGGTGAATTTTTGCATGGTTCATGCAGCTCGGTGGGTAAAAAGCCGGGGGAAGACGGGGTTCAATGTGCATGCGGCAGGACTGAGCCGTGCGAAAACCAGTAATCAGTTCATTATCTTTGTGATATACCTTCTCATCCCTGGAGTACTATAAGTTGTATATTTCCCCAATTCATCAGTGTATATTAGAAATGCCTCAAGGTCTTTCCTGTCTTTTAATATACTTCTAGATTTATCAACTCCCACGACCATGAATACAGTTGCAAAAGCATCAGCTGTCATACATTCATCGGCTACCACTGTTGCACTCAGAAGATTATGCTGAACCGGATAACCGGTTGACGGATCAATGGTATGGGAATATTTCACTCCATCCTTTATATAGTATCTGCGATAATTACCGGAAGTTGCAAGTGATTTATTTTTCAGGTTTACAACTGCCTCCATCTGCATACCGGGCATCTGTATCCCATCTATAGGTTTATCAATACCTACTCTCCAGTAAACACCGTGTGGATTTTTGCCTGTAGCTCTGACTTCGCCTCCAATCTCAACAAGGTAGTTGGTTGTTCCTTTTGCATCAAAAAATTCTGAAACAATATCGACCGCATATCCCTGTGCTATTGCATTAACATCGAGCATGATAGCAGGGAAATCTTTAACTACCCTGCTATTTTCAATACGTATATGATCCATTCCTACATACTGGAGCAGACTGTCAATCATTGCACTGTCAGGATCAGCTTTTTCAGTAAATCCAAAACCCCACGCATTGACAACCGGAGCTATAGTTATATCAAAAGCTCCGCCTGATTCACGGTAGACCTGCTCTGAAGCTTTAAAGCATTTAATAAAAAAATCGCTCAGTTCCACGTCTCGTTCATCGCGATTTATCCGGGATATTATAGAAGCCGGCTCATAGGTTGACAGTGAAAGATCGAATTGCCGCAATAAAGAATCTATCTCGCTCTGATAATCAATGCTGTCGTTGCTCTGGTAAGTAATATGATATGATGTTCCCTGTGTCGGTCCTTCCAGAGAAATATAATAACCGGCCTCTTTGTTCAGACTGCAGGAGTATATAATTGTTGAACAAAGGGAAAGCCAAATCCACGTTAATCTATTCCTGCCCATAGGTTGTGACCAAAAATCTATATGCCAAAGTCATCAAAGTCAATCATATCCTGAGGGACTCCCAGATCGTAAAGCATCTTTTGTACGGCTTCATTCATGAGCGGGGGTCCGCACATATAAAATTCTATTTCTTCCGGTTCTTCAACCTTGCCAAGATATTCGTCGTATACAACCTGGTGTATAAATCCTGTCATTCCTTTCCAGTTATCTTCAGGAAGGGGTTCGGAGAGAGCTAAATTGAAAGTGAAATTGGGGAATTTTTTCTCAATTTCCCTGAATTCATCTTCATAGAATATCTCCCGTAAAGACCTGGCACCATACCAGTATGAAACTTTTCTTTTCGTTTTAAGAGTGTGAAACAAGTGAAAAATATGAGACCTGAGAGGTGCCATTCCTGCCCCACCACCAATGTATAGCATTTCACGGTTGGTGTCCTTAATAAAAAACTCACCATAAGGTCCCGAGACTTTCACTTTATCTCCCGGTTTCCTGGAAAAAATAAATGAAGAACATATTCCGGGAGGCACTTTCATATAATTCCCCCTGGCCTTATCCCAGGGTGGTGTTGCTATACGAACATTCAGTATAATTGTGTTTCCTTCAGCAGGATGGTTAGCCATTGAATATGCCCTGAATGTTTCTTCAGTATTTTTCAATTTCAGATCCCACATTTTGTACTTATCCCATTCCGGCCTGTACTCTTCTTCTACCTCAATATCCCTGGCAAAATCCACCTCCACTTCTGGTACATCAATCTGAACATAACCACCCGATTTAAATTCAAGATGTTCCCCTTCCGGTAATTTGATCTTGAACTCCTTGATAAAGGTTGCCACATTTTTATTGGAAATAACCTCACATTCCCATTTCCTGACCCCCATTATTTCCTCCGGGACATGTATTTTTATATCGGTCCTGATTTTGGCCTGACAACCAAGTCTCCAGTTGGTAAGTTGTTCCTTCCTGGTAAAATATCCTGTTTCCGTTGGAAGAATGGATCCGCCGCCTTCGATTATCTGGCATCTGCAAAGTCCGCAGGTACCCCCTCCGCCGCAGGCTGATGGAAGGTATATTCCGTTGTTTGAAAGTGTAGAAAGCACTGAGTAACCGGGATGGACTTTTATTTCCTTATCATTTATCTTAAGTGTGATTTCTCCCTGCTGAGTCAGTTTTGCCCTTGCATACAATAACATGACCACAAGGAAGACGATCACAAAAAGGAACACCAGGATGCTTGAAAGGATAACCACAAAATCTATCGCTAGAAAAATCATATGTATGTTATATTTTAATCCCCATAAAGCTCATGAATGCAATTGCCATAAGACCAGTTATAATGAAAGATATACCAAGTCCCCTGAGAGGTGCAGGTATATTGGAATATCTTAACTTTTCCCTGATTGCAGCAATGGAAACAATGGCGAGGTACCAGCCAATCCCGGATCCGACACCGAATACGGTTGCTTCAGCAAGTGTATTATACTCTCTTTCCTGCATGAATAGTGATCCTCCCAGGATTGCACAGTTTACCGCAATGAGAGGGAGGAATATTCCAAGGGAGTTATAAAGGGAAGGTGAAAATTTTTCGACTACCATCTCAACCAGCTGAGTCATTGATGCAATTACGGCAATAAATACCATAAAACTGAGAAAGCTCAGATCGACATCTGCAAGTCCCGGGCTGAGCCAGGCTAAAGAGCCTGGTTTCATGAGGTATTTTTCAAGGAGATAATCGATAGGGACAGTCATAGCCATAACAAAAATGACTGCTATTCCCAAGCCTGAAGCAGTCTTAACTGATTTGGATATTGCCAGATAAGAGCACATGCCAAGGAAATAGGCAAAGATCATGTTTTCGATAAAGATCGACCTGACAAATATATCGAACAGATTCAGCATAATTTTCCAGATTAGTGTTTTTCAATAAGTTTCCTGACACGAGAACGCTGTACCCAGATAATGATCCCAACCAGGATTAGTGCAAAGGGTGGCAGGGCTATAAATCCGTTGTTTACGTAACCTGTATTATAGACTCCTAATTTTTCCATCACCGGATATCCCCATACAGTCCCTGAACCAAGCAGTTCACGGATAAAAGAAACGATAATGAGGATAAGACTGTATCCGGCTCCATTACCAAGTGCGTCCAATAACGAGGGCCATGGTTTGTTAGCCATTGCAAAAGCTTCCAGTCTCCCCATCAGTATACAGTTTGTAATGATAAGCCCGACAAAAACTGATAATTGTTTGCTGACATCATAAACGTAGGCTTTTAAAATTTCATCAACAAGGATAACCATGGTCGCAATAATAGTCAGCTGTACAATTATTCTGATTCTGGGAGGGATATAGTTTCTGACAAGAGAATAGACCACATTGGAAGCAGCAAGGACAACCGTCAATGAAATAGCCATAACAAAGGCTGGTTTCATTTTAACAGTAACTGCCAGTGCTGAACATATACCAAGTATCTGTACAGTTATAGGGTTATTTTCATTGAGCGGTTCCTTAACTAACTTCAGGTTTTTCTTTGATAATAATGGTTCCTTTTCACTCATTCTGATTAGTTTTTGCATTTTTGAAATAGTATTCATAATTGCCCAGACAGTTCTTCATCATTGTCTGTACAGCAACCGATGTAATGGTTCCGCCGGATATTGCATCAACCGCGTGGATATCATCCGGTTTCGCACCACCTTTAAGGACTCTTATGGAAACAAAGTTTCCTTTTTCATCAAATATTTTCTTATCGACAAACTGAACCTGGAAAAATTTCTTGTTGATTTCCGCTCCAAGCCCAGGCGTTTCTCCTTTATGATCGAAAATTGCTCCGTATATGGTATTGAAATCTTCATAAAATGAGACATATCCCCAGATTGGACCCCAAAGCCCCGTGCCTCTCATCGGGATAATATATTTATGAGTGCTGTCATCAGCAGTAAAAACAAATACCGGGAGATTCCTCTCCTGTGGTGGTTTTGCAAGCTCAACCTTCAGATCTACAGTGAATGCATCTGCACCTTCCTTCTTTTCACCAGCAGTATCAATTACATAGCTTCCCGTAATATATCTGCTGTATTCTTCCTCAATGTAAACATCCTTGTCCTTTACCTCACCAATCCTCTCTGCTTTTCCGACAGACCTGAGTATATCCATTTTTTTCTCAACTTCCTTGTTCTTATTCTGAAGAGGTCTGAGCGACTCTGCAACAAAAGAAAGCAGAATGGCTACAATGGTTACCATTACCGTGGAGAATACGAATATATATATATTGCTGAAACTCTTCATAATCAAGATTTTTTTTCAGTTTGGCTTACACTGACCCTTCTGAGCCGTCTTTTAATATTTACCTGGATCACATAATAATCAATTAATGGTGCAAATACGTTCATCAGTAGTATTGCAAGCATTACTCCCTCCGGAAAAGCACCATTGACAACCCTTACCATGATTGACAGGAATCCGGCAAGGAATCCGTATATCCATTTTCCTGTTTCTGTTTGTGCAGCTGTAACGGGATCGGTTGCCATATATACTCCTCCGAATGCAAAACCTCCCAGCATAAGATGCTGCCATGCAGGGACTTCCATCAATGAGTTGGCTCCGACAGCATTTAAAATCAATCCCATCACCAATCCTCCTGTAAAAAATGACAGGATAATTTTCCAGCTTCCGATTCCTGTGTATATCAGAAACAATGCTCCAAGGAGAATAGCCAGAGTTGAAGTTTCACCGATTGAACCAGGTATTGTGCCAATGAACATATCCATAGGAGTAATCGGCTGGCCTATTCCGTTAAGCATTACCCCGTTGTTCATTTCTGCCTGTGCAAGAGCTGTGGCACCTGAAAATCCGTCAATTATACCCTCCCCTTTCATTAGTCCTGAAATCCATACAAGGTCACCCGACATATACGCGGGATAAGCAAAGAAAAGGAAAGCTCTTGCAGTAAGTGCAGGATTAAGAACATTCATTCCTGTACCACCAAAAACTTCTTTCCCTATTATCACTGCGAATGCAGTAGAAAGGGCGACCATCCATAATGGGACATCAACAGGCATAACCAGAGGGATAAGCATGCCAGTGACAAGAAAACCCTCATTCACCTCATGATGCCGTATCTGTGCAAATATGAATTCTATCCCCAGTCCTGTCACGTAGGAAACCACGATTATCGGCAGCACCTTGAGGAATCCGAATCCAAAATTCTGCCAGATTGTTTTTTCCAGACCCATTGCCATGCTGTGCTGAAAACCCGTATTCCACATTCCGAACAACAATGGCGGCAGAAGGGCAATAACAACAACAATCATGGCCCGTTTCATATCAATCGGATCTCTTACATGCGAGCCCTTAAAAGTAACTTTGTCGGGCACAAATAAAAAGGTCTCAAAAGCTTCGAAAGTCGACCGGAGGGCATAAAATCTCCCTCCCTTTTCAAAGTTTGGTTTGATCTTGTTGATATAATTCCTGAAAGACATTAAAAATATTTTTATGATTCGACTTCCTTTATCATTAAATCTATACCCTGCCTTACAAGTTCCTGAACTTCTATTTTTGAGGTGCATACATACTCGCAAAGTGCAAAATCCTCTTCTGCAACTTCATATATTCCAAGGTTTTCCATCCGTTCAATATCTTCAGCAAGTATTGCCTTTAAAAGGTGCACAGGGTAAATATTCATTGGCAGGACTCTTTCATATTCACCTGTCATAACGAAAGCCCTCTGGCTTCCATTAAAATTAGTATCTGCTGTATATTTTTTCTTCGGAAACAACCATGAAAGGAAAGTCCTTGATGTACTGAATTTCTTAAATCCCGGCATCATCCATCCCAGGAATTCATAATGATCACCTTCAGGGATCACAGTAACCTGGTTGTCATAAAATCCAATATGTCCGTTGCTTTTAATTCCGGATCCTGTAAGCACATTGCCGCTGATATACCTGTGGTTGCCCGGATTAACATTATTCCTTACCAATGGTTCAATAGATGCGCCCCCAATCACCTTATAATATACCGGTTTCTTCACTTCGGAACCGGCAAGTGCGACCACTTTTAAAGCATCATATATCCCTTTCCGGAAAAGCCTGCCGATCATTATCACCTCCTGAGGCCCGACATACCATACTACCTCTCCCTTATTAACAGGTTTAATATGGTGGATCTGTATTCCGGGATTACCGGCAGGATGCGGCCCATGGAAATAATGCAATTCAACATTTTTCGCTTTGGCAAAAACATCATCGGCCGGATAGTCAGCATTCAGGCTTAAATGGATTGCCCCGTTGGTCAATTTGGCCAAAGCATCAATTCCTGCCTGAAAATCTTCACTGTTTCCCTTGACAACCAGGTCCATATCCGGAGCCAGGGGCGCTGTATCAAAACCGGAAATGAAAATATCACGGGGTAGTTTCCCTGGTCGGGCAATAATTGCATAAGGACGCTGCCTGATCATCGGCCAGAGTCCGCTGTCCAGTAATTTTTTAATTATTTCATCCCGGTTCAATTCAGATGGCCTGGCCGGCTTAAAATCAACATATTGCATGTCTGGACCAGTCTGTATAACAACCTCCAGTATCCTTCTCCTTTCTCCCCTGTCAATAACCTTGACTGTTCCGCTTACTGGTGAACAAAATTTGATTTCCGGCAGCAGTTTATCAAAAAATAGAACTGATCCTGCCATAACAGTGTCACCAGGATGAACAGCTAATTTAGGAACAATCCCGGGAAAATCCGGAGGTTTGACAGCGTAGGTACTGGATTTTTCGACAACGTTATAGATTTTTTCTGCAGAACCTGAAAGATGGATATCAAGACCTCTTCTGATCTTAATAACTCTCGCCATGGAATAGTATTTGATTAATGAAAAATTTGTCAGACAAAAATAATTATTTTTACATACGGTGCAACTGACCGTATTACAATTATTATTTTATCAAAAAATTGTTCTTATTTATTTCGGAGATTGTTGATATTCAGACAATTT
>JBGPAO010000104.1:0-9882 GCA_041480755.1 Bacteroidia bacterium | reverse complement strand
GACTGAGACTCACACGAAACAAAACGCGCGAAACGACATTCCACCACGGCACCTCCTCTCCACACTTCTAATCGATCTCAAATTCCTGCATCTTGCTCCCAATCTCAACCTTTTCATCTTTACCTGAAATCACCCTGGAATCATCTGTATTAAAGCTTTCAGCATTTATACTGAATGTGCCGTTAAATGCTTTACCCCCCTGATTCATTATCATGATCCTGAGTTTTGCAGATTTCTGAACGATGTCCGGATATACCTGAACGTCCTCAATATAAACAGGGTTTCCTGCTTCAAGAAAGATATCCCCGACTATACCGTTCCAGCTTGTCTGAGTATGATCACTCACACTGTGAGAATTAATGCCAATAGGGATTATCATCCTGTTATCGACCCTGATAGTCAGTTTATGATTACCCGGCACCATTGACTCAGTAAGATCATACAGGTGAGGAACAGACAGGCTGTTTTGTGTACCGATCTTCTGTCCGTCAACAAAGACAGTAGTTTCCCAGTGACACCTCTCAAGAGATAACATTATCCTCTTTCCCTTCCATATCTCAGGGATCTGAACATTTTTCTGATACCATGACGGACCTTTATAATATTTCACAGGTTTGAGCCAGAACGGGATTTTAAAATTATCCGGCTCCCTGTATTTTGCATATCGTTTATCATAAAAATATGAACTGTCAACAATAGTGCCTGTCCAGTCAGTCGTAAGGCTTGGATCATCACCTTTTCCGTTCTCCGTCATTGAGCCGGGAAGATTCACAGTTTCCCGGAGATCTTTCATATACCAGCTTTCATCAATCCCCCTGTCAAGAGAATCTATTGCAAATTTCCATTCACCGGACAGATCGATGATATTCTCACTTTGCTCTGTCCTGGTATTACAGGATCCTGCAAGAATCATTATTGCTGCCAGATAAAAGCACGTTTTCTTCATAATATTAATTTAGCTATGAATATAACAAATTTCATGATACCGGGTCCGGTAACCAGGAATCCTTCCCGCTTTAAATTACCGGCAGATCACGCAAACAAAGTAAACATGATTTTTAATTAAACAATTTAATATTTTTAAATTTGTTTACTTTTATTTGATCCTTAAATCTTTCATTTTTTACATGTCATGCAAACCACCAGTCAAAAACTCAGCGTAAGGGAAAAGATTGGTTTCAGCCTCGGAGACGGCGCAGCCAATTTCATCTTTCAAACCATGATGCTGCTGCAATTAAGCTTTTATACTGACGCTTTCGGTCTCACTGCGGGTGTGGCAACCTGGTTATTCCTGGTTGCCCGTTTATGGGGCGCATTATGTGATCCTGTAGTCGGCTTCCTGGGAGACCGGACCCGTACAAGATGGGGTAAGTTCCGCCCATGGATACTATGGACCGCCGTTCCTTTTGGAATCATCGGATTTCTGGCATTCACCACACCTGATTTCGGTGGAACAGCAAAAATTATTTATGCATATGTGACTTATATATTGATGATGTCGGTTTACTCAGCTAATAATGTACCATATTCAGCCCTGAGCGGAGTAATTACCGGGGACATGGTTCAACGCACGAGCCTTTCCTCTTTCCGGTTTGTAATGGTTGTTATTGCCACTCTTGCAATACAGGGACTCGCTCTTCCGATGGTCAATCATTTCGGGCAGGGAGACAGTGCGAAAGGATACCAGATAACAATGGGTATCTTCTGTGCGATAGCGGTACTGTTTTTCATAATTACGTTTGCCACAACAAAAGAAAGGATCCAGCCTCCACCGCAGCAAAAGACAAGCCTGAAACAGGATCTTACTGATCTTGTAATGAACCGTCCATGGATCATTATGTTTTTCGTTTTTGTCCTGATGTTCATGTTTCTGGCAATAAGAAACAGCATGCTTGTTTACTATTTCAAGTACTATCTGAATATCGAAAACCAGAGATCATTCCTTGAAGGTGTCGACAAAGGATTATTCGGTCTTCTCGGATCAGTTGGTTTCCTGAAAGAAGGTGCAGACATTGCCGGAAATACATTCAGTATTATCAATATATTCAGCCAGATTGCGGCCTTGTTTGGGATTGCTCTCTCTAAGCCTCTTGCAGCGCGATTTGGAAAAAGAAATACTTTCCTTGCATGGTTGTTGGTAGCTATGGTTTTTGCAGCGAGTGTCATGATAGTTAAACCTGCCGGAGTTACCGCAATCTGTATTTTATCAATTCTGTTTAACTTCTCATGGGGGGTGACTATGCCATTGCCATGGGCTATGATGGCTGATGTAGCTGATTTCTCGGAATGGAAAAACAGCAGGAGGGCAACAGGTATTGTTTTTGCCGGTGTAGTTCTGGGACTAAAAGTCGGACTGGCTATTGGCGGCGCCCTTGCAGCAAATATTCTTAAAGTGTCTGGTTATATCGCCAATGTTGAACAAACAGCAACAGCACTTAAAGGTATCAGGCTTGCAGTGAGCATAATACCTTCAATTGCCATTATTATCTGCGTCATTGCTCTATTCTTTTACGAGATTAACAAAAAGACTGAATTCCAGATGCAGGATGAGCTGGCCGAAAGAAGAAAAAACTACAATAAATAATTAATCTTATATCATGATAAAGGCGTCCTTTCTGTCATTCTTATCCCCATTGGCCGGGATATTATTATTTGTGGCGATCTCTGCAACTGTTTGCGAAGCACAGGAACCAGGGCTGAAAGATGTATTTAAAGATTATTTCCGGATCGGGGCTGCAATTAATCCGAAACAACTCCTTGGAAGAGATACCCTTGCTCACGAATTTATACTGAAACATTTCAACGCCATCACATCAGAAGATCATATGAAGTACGAAAGGATCCATCCTAAACCTGACGTATATAATTTCACTATTGCTGATAGTCTGGTTGCATTTGGCAAGCGGAATAACATGTTCATTGAGGGTCATGTCCTGGTGTGGCATTCACAGACTCCGGACTGGGTCTTTAAAGATTCTCTCGGGAATCCTCTGACCAGGGATGCGTTGCTGGCAAGAATGAAAGATCACATTTTCAATGTTGCGGGCAGATATAAGGGAAAAGTGAATGGCTGGGATGTCGTCAATGAAGCTATAGACGACAGGGGTCAGATGAGAAAATCGAAGTACTACGAGATTATTGGCGAAGATTATGTCCAGAAAGCATTTGAGTTTGCCCATGAAGCAGATCCGGATGCAGAGTTATATTATAATGATTATAATATTGAGGTACCTGTGAAAAGAGAAGGTGTGATCAGATTGTTGAAACAACTTAAAGAATCAGGTGTCAGGATTGATGGAGTCGGTCTGCAGGGTCACTATTTACTGGACTTTCCGACGCTTGCGGAAATAGACAGCAGTATACGCATTTATTCCGAAATGGGATTTAAAATTATAATTACTGAACTCGACGTGGATCCTCTCCCGAATCCATTCGACCAGGCTTATGCAGATATCCAGATGAGAGCAGAATATAAAGAAATAATGAATCCCTATAAGAATGGCCTGCCTGATTCTGTTGAAACCTTGTATAATAAAAGGTATAAGGATATTTTTGAAATATTTGTAAAATATAAGGATGTGATAGACAGGGTGACTTTCTGGGGATTGAATGACAGCTACTCCTGGAAAAATAACTTCCCCATATTTGGCCGTACAAATTATCCCCTTTTATTCGATCGGAATTATCGGCCGAAACCTGCCTTTTATGAAGTCATAAAAACAGCAGGCAGGTAATATTCTGTAACTGTTCATAGATATTCAGCAAAAAAATCATCATATGAAAAAAAACATGACTGAACATGTAGGTTTTTATTCATACCTAAATCCTGCGCTAACGGTTAAAGAAAGAGTGAAAGACCTGCTGTCCAAAATGACCCTCGATGAAAAGGTGGCCCAGCTGATGGGTTTGTGGAATGGCGGCGTTGAAGATTTCAAACCGGACCTCTTTAATGATCCCGTTAAGATGAAAGAAATCTTCGGAAAAGGATGTCACTCCATTCATCCTGCTCCTTTTAAAATCAAAGAGACGGTTGAGCAAAGAAATAAGATTCAAAAATACCTGGTTGAAGAAACACGTCTGGGTATTCCCGCCATCTTTGTTGATGAGGGTCAGCATGGAATGATGAGGCCTGAATCAACCGTCTTTCCGCAGGCAATAGGACTCGCCTGCTCATGGGATACAAAACTTTATAAAGAAGTCTATTCGGTAATAGCACACGAGATGCGTTCAAGGGGAACTCATTTCGTCCTTTCACCTGTTATTGATGTTTGCCGCGATCCGAGATGGGGACGCGTGGAAGAAACATATGGAGAGGATCCTTACCTGAATGGCATTCTTTCATGCGCTGCAGTAAGAGGACTTCAGGGCTCTGATACGGGAAAGGTTAAGTCAAAAAATGTTGCAGCCACCCTGAAACACCTGTGGGGACACGGTCAGTCGGAAGGAGGTCAGAATCAGGGTCCTTCCAATTATTCCCTTCGCGTATTATTCGATTATCATCTGCCTCCCTTCATGATGTGCATTAAGAATGTTAAACCTGTAGCAGTTATGCCATCCTATAATGAGGTGGACGGGGTGCCATCACATGCCAATAAATGGCTTATCAAAAAATTGCTGAGAAAAGATATGGGATTCAGCGGACTTGTGGTATCCGATTATTACGGAGCCGATCAGCTGTATAATAAGCATTTCGTTGCTAAGGATGGCAAAGATGCGGCAAGGATCTCATTTAATTCAGGAATTCAATATGAATTTCCCCAGGCCAATCTTTATAAGTACCTGCCGGAATTGTTGAAAGAGGGCAAGGTCAAATTAGCAGATATTGACAAGGCAGTTAAACAGACCCTGAAACTGAAATTTGAGCTGGGCTTGTTTGAGAATCCATATGTATCTGCAGAAAATGCCACAAAAATAAGCAGGGATCAGGCTCATAGAGTATTGGCTCTGAAAGCCGCCAGGGAATCCATAGTCCTTTTGAAAAACGAAAATCTTTTGCCTCTGAAAAAAAGGAAATACAAGAAAATTGCAGTCATAGGGCCATGCGCAGGTGACCCATATTTCGGGGGATATGCCGGTGAGCCTTACAAAAAAACAGGCCTGTTTGATGGAATAAAGAATAAAGCCGGAAAAACCGCAGAAGTTTTGTATGCTGAAGGTTGCAGGCTGACAACAAACTTAACACTCAGTTATTTCAACTGGAAATACGATGAAATTGTCTTTGCCGGCAGGAAAGAAAATCTGAAACTCATTAAAGAGGCAGTCAGCGTTGCTAAAAAAGCTGATATTATAATTCTTGCCCTTGGAGAGAATGAACACCTGTGCCGCGAAGCATGGGCAAAAACCCATATTGGCGACAACATGACACTGGATCTTTTCGGGGAGCAGGAAGAACTTGCTGATGCAATTATTTCGCTGGGAAAACCTGTGGTACTCTACCTTATGAACGGACGGCCATTATCAATTAATAAGCTCGCAAAAAAAGTGTCTGCTGTGCTGGAAGGATGGTATATGGGACAGGAAACAGGAATCGCTGCAGCGGATATTATCTTCGGCGATGTTAATCCATCAGGAAAACTTACAATAACCGTCCCTAAATCTGCCGGTCAGCTTCCAATGTTTTACAATCATAAACCAAGCGCTCAGTTCATGGATTATATATCACAGGACATTAATCCGTTATATCATTTTGGGTATGGACTGAGTTATACAAAATTCGCATATGGAGAACCCCGACTGAAAAAAACAGTTATTAAACCGGATGGATCTACAAATGTTTCAATCGAGGTAACAAATAAAGGTAAAATAGCCGGCGATGAAATTGTCCAGATGTATATCAGGGACAAAGTAAGTTCAGTTACCCGGCCAGTTAAAGAACTGAAAGGATTTCAGCGCATTTCTCTGAAGCCGGGCGAAACAAAAACAGTAAAGATTGATATAACACCCAATAAACTTGCCTTTCATAACATTGATATGAAGTATGTCGTGGAACCGGGTGAATTTGAGATCATGGTCGGGAGTTCCTCCCGGGATGAAGATCTCAGGAAAACTGTACTTGTCGTGAAATAAAAAACTGAGAGCACCTTTCTTAAGTTGATTTCCCGACATAATAATTCAGTCGAGATTTGACACCGTCCGATATGGACATTCTAAGTGCGCCAAATCTGCCCGGGAAGTTTTACTCTGGTGAAAGAATTAAATTCTAATCAAATAAATTCAGATATGATTCGAAAGAAAAAATATGACTTCCCCCGTTTCTTCCTGAATCTGGTGATTACCGGTATAATCTTCTCTGATTCTGCATGTGGCGGATATGCCGGTGACCGATATGCCGGTGGTAGATTTGCCAGCGGTAGATATGCCAGTGACCGATATACCTACGACAGATATGCCCGTGGTGGATATGCCAGCTGTGAATTTGCCGGAGGTGAATATTCAGACTTTGCCGGTAAAGGAATTTTTGACACTAGCTCTTTCGTAACTACCCAAAAAGGAGATGATTATTTTGTTCTTTCATCATCAGGTAAATCCGCCCCATTGTATATCAGCTCCGAAGACTGGCCTGGCGTCATAAGGACTTTCAGGGATCTGCAGACTGACATTGGCAAGGTGACAGACGCCACCCCACATCTTTATCTCGATACACTCCCCGGTGGAAAAGAAGCAACACCGGCTGGCACAACCGGTAAGAGCAATGTTATTGAATATCTGACCGGTGAAACCAATGCAGTGCTGGCAGGTACAATTGGCAAAAGCCCTATTATTGAAAAGCTGATCAGTGATAATAAGATTGATGTCCGGGATATTTCAGGAAAGTGGGAATGTTTTATGATTCAGGTCGTTAAGGATCCGGCACCGGGAATCGACAAAGCCCTGGTGATTGCAGGAAGTGATAAGCGTGGAACTATTTATGGCATTTATGAGGTTTCGGCGCAGATCGGTGTTTCACCATGGTACTGGTGGGCTGATGTGCCTGTCACACATCAGTCTGAACTATATATATTACCGGGCAGGTACACCTGGGGGGAGCCTTCTGTCAGGTATCGCGGCCTGTTCCTGAATGATGAAGCACCGGCACTTACAAACTGGGTGGCGGCTAAATTCGGGATGGTTGCTCCGTCAGAAAATCCTCCGGTACATGAAGGCGTAGCCAATTATGGCCATGAATTCTATGAAAAGATGTTTGAACTGATCCTGAGGATCAGGGGAAATTATTTATGGCCGGCTATGTGGAATAATGCTTTCAATGAAGATGATCCTGAAAATACCAGGCTTGCTGATGAGTATGGCATCGTCATGGGGACTTCCCACCAGGAACCCATGCTAAGGGCACAGAAGGAATGGGATCGGCGGTACCTGAGTACTCTCGGAAGATGGAATTATGTTACTCACAAAGATATCCTCGAGGAATTCTGGAAAGAAGGCATAAAACGGAACAAGGATTATGAAAGTATAATTACAATTGGATTGCGGGGTGCAAACGATACTGAAATGATGCCGGGTGGGCCTGAGGCTAACATCCCTTTCCTCGAGAAAATTGTGAGTGTCCAGCGTGCAATGATCACTGATGAAATCAATCCTGACATCACAAAAGTGCCTCAGTTGTGGTGCCTGTATAAAGAAGTTCAGGAGTATTATAATGCCGGTATGAGGGTCCCTGATGATGTTACACTTTTATGGGCAGAGGATAACTGGGGCAATATCAGGCGGCTGCCGACCAGGGAAGAAAGAGACCGCATGGGTGGCGCTGGTATTTATTATCATTTCGATTACCATGGGGGACCGAGAAGTTATCAGTGGATCAATACCAATCCGATCCCCAAAATCTGGGACCAGATGACACTGGCAAAACAATACGGTGCCGACCGGATATGGATTGTGAATGTCGGGCATTTCAAAGGATACGAATTCCCCCTTGAATATTTTATGAGTCTTGGATGGAATATTGATATGTATTCCAATGACAACTTAATGGAATACACCAGGGTTTGGGCAAAAAAACAATTCGGACCGGAATATGCCGGGGAAATAGCCGATATTATTTCAAAGTATACAAAGTACAACGGACGCCGCAAACCTGAATTACTGAGTCCGGAAACATACAGTCTGATAAATTATGACGAAGCCGAAAACATATTATCTGATTACAACTCTATTGTTGCAAGAGCTGAGGAAATATTTGTCAGGCTTGAGCCGGAAAAGCGTGATGCTTTTTACCATCTTGTTCTGTTCCCGGCAAAAGCCAGTGCTCTTGTCAACGAATTATATATAACGGCAGGTAAGAATTATTTGTATGCAAAACAAGGCAGGGCGAGCGCCAATGATATGGCTTTAAGAACAGAATTATTATTCCAGGTTGATACCAGCCTGATGAGTTATTTTAACCGCAGTTTTGCCAATGGGAAATGGAATCACTTTATGGACCAATCCCATCTTGGCTATACAGGCTGGGCTGATCCGCCGTTTAACAGCCTTCGGGCTGTCAAACTGAAAAGAATACCTGTGGCGAATTCATCTATTATAGGTGTAGCTATTGAGGGTTCAGAGAATGTATGGCCGGAAGCCAAAACAGATGCAATTCTTCCCGGATTCGATGTATTTAACCGGCAGGAACACTGGATTGATATTTTTAACAAGGGCAGCAGGCCTTTCAGATACAAAGCAAAATCAAAGGATCCGTGGATCCAAATAAGTGATTCGGAAGGTAAAGTGGAGAAAGATATCCGGTTGGGGATACAGGTCGATTGGGATAAAGTTCCAACAGGAAAGAACACCGGGAAAGTAAATATCAAAGGCGGCGGTAAAAATGTCACTGTAATAGTCAATGCATTTAAACCGGAAGATATAAACCGTGAAACAGTCCGGGGATTTGTTGAAGGAGAAGGCTATGTATCAATTGAATCTGAGCATTTTACAAAAAATACTGAAGATGGCGGGAGCCGATGGATAAAAATTGAGGATTACGGACACACGTTATCGGCCATGAGAGCAACCGCACCTGCCGATGTTCTGCCGGCCACTGCCGGGGAAAATTCACCATGCCTGGAATACCGGATGTATCTTTTCAGTACCGGAAATATTGAAGTTGAAGCAATTTTTTCACCAACCCTGAATTTTATGCCGGGACGGGGCTTACAATATGCAATATCATTTGATGATAATAACCCCCAGATTGTGACTTTAGTACCGGAGAAATTCAGTGCACAAAACGGTAATGGGGATTGGGAAAAGACCGTAATGGATAATGCACGATTCAGTGTGACAAATCATACGATTGATAAACCCGGTTACCATACCATGAAAATCTGGATGATTGATCCGGGTCCGGTGCTGCAAAAAATCGTGGTTAATACCGGTGGTGTTAAGCCAAGCTACCTGAGGCCTCCTGAGAGTTTTTGTAGGTTTTGAATCAGGATTGTAATATTTGTTCTATTGCTAAAGCTCGATTGCAAATTGAAACCAGGAATCAAATAATTATAATTCGAACTCCCTGTATGATCAATTTTGTAACTTTGACTATAATTATAACTACAACATAGTATTACCGATAATAAAATAAATATTGTTGCTGTTGAGGGTATCCTTAATCGGGATATTAAAAACAGGTATGTCTCTAAGTCTCCATGTTTTTCCCTGCATTGCCGAGGAATCCGTGAAAACAACGTTTCTGCCGCAAGACATCAGAAAAACAACGGTTATGAATAAAAGCAGATATCTATTTGTTTCTTTTATCATCAAATCTTCTGTTTTTTCCTTTATGCGAATGCCGGCGGTTTGTATTTTTTGACTCGGGAGCATCAAATCGCGTAAGGCTGTTATTCCTGAGCAGATCCTGCGAAACAGGCATCATTTCTGCCGATTCATCAGCAACGAGAAGCTTATCCG
>JBGPAO010000103.1:0-9893 GCA_041480755.1 Bacteroidia bacterium | reverse complement strand
TTTATTTCCCCCATCTTATTATTATCTCAGTTGTTTAGTGTTTTTAATTTTTATACTACTGGTTCCGGGGTGCTGGTTCCGGGGTGCTGGTTCCGGGTTCCTAGTTCCGGGTTCAGGGTTCCGGGTTCAGGGTTCTAAGTCTGGCAGAGCGTAAATTATGTTTTTCAAAAACTGATTCATATCAAAATCCTTCATCGAGTAGCCGTTTCTGACAATGACCAGTTTTTTGGATGGGATAATGAATATCCTCTGTCCCAGGAATCCGTCACAGAAATACATATCCTCCGGCACATCAGGAAATTCGGCCTGATTCCATAACCAGAACATGGCTCCGTATAAACCATCTGATCCATTAGCCGTAGTGGTAGAATATTTTACCCACCAGTCAGGCAGGATAGTATCGCCTTCGAAAACTCCATTATTCAGATACAACATTCCAAACCTTGCCAAGTCGCGTGGTGTGGCAAAACAGTATGATGATCCTACAAAATTTCCTGAAGCATCTGTTTCAAAGACTGTATGCTTCATCCCAATTTTGTAAAACAGTTCTGTATAAGGAAATGAATGATACTGATCATCATTACCGATCGTCTCACGAATGATACCGGTAATAATGTTTGCCATTCCTGAAGCATAGTACCATACGGAGTCTGGTTTATATTCAGAAGGAGCTGTTACTGAGTACCGGTACATATCCCCTCTCATATACAGCATTTTTGTAACTTCAGAAAGATTAAAATAATTTTCAACCCACTGAAGTCCGGCATTCATGTGCATCAGGTTGTTAATTGTGATATTGCTTCGTTCGTCTCTTTCCCATTCATCAATACCTGTACTCTGATAGATATCCAGTTTCCCATCCCTGACCATTATCCCTACCAGTGCATTGGTAATACTTTTGGCCATCGACCAGCTGAGGCACTTAGTATTAATATCAAATCCTTCCGCGTACTTTTCTGCAACAAGATTATTGTTGTAGATTACAACAACTGCCTGGGTTTTCAGCAAAGGTTCTGCTCCTGGTTCATCGAATGCACTGTCAACCGCTGCTTTCAGCTTATTATAATCAAGGCCGGAAATAAGTGTATCAGGCAGGCGATCGCCCAGAGGCCACGATGTATCCGAAGTAGACAGAGAAGTTGCCAACTCAGGGAGAGATTGCTTCCTGATTTCTTGTTCAGAAAAATCAACAATAACTGCGCAACCCAGGCCATCACGGTAAACAGCTTTTCTTTTGACAAGTCCAAGCAAAGATGCCGTAACAGATTTGTCATCATAATTAACCTTGGCAGTTGCAAGAGAAATAGGGAAAAAACTGAGATCCTGCTTTTCGACTGATGCCGGATCCCGATCAGCAATAAATACGCAGGAACACATTCCCTTGGCGGCAAAGGCTGTGATAATCGGCAAACGCGGCCAGGCATAAATTGCCCCTGCTATAACTATACCAATGAGGAGAAGCCATAGCAGGCTTTTCAGGATTTTATTCATGGTTTAAGGTTCAGGGTCGATTATAAGGAGCGAAAAGTACTATTTTCCAGCGGCAATTCAAAACATCTATACCCCGGACATATGAGTAAAGCTTAATTTCCCGTACTCCATGCTCCATGCCCCATGCCCCATGCCCCCTGCTTCTTAGACCATTCTGATTATTCCCCTGACGTATCCCACGCTTTCGGCAAGTCCCGGGAGAGGATCATTTTCATCTTTTTCGAATTCGAAGCTGGTCTTTCCCTGCCAATTATTTTTAATGAGGACTTTAAAAAAACCGGGCAGGTCGATTATCCCTCGTCCCATTTCACATGCGACTCCTTCTGCGGAGGCTGCAGTAACATCCTTAATATGCACATCCAGGATCCGGTTAAAGAATTTTTCAGTGTCTTTTACAGGATCCTCTCCATACCGCTGTGTATGCCCGATATCATGGCATATCCCAATCCTCTGGTCAAGACCATTGATTTTTGCAATTATACTCTCAATTGTAGGATACAGTTCATCTCCGGGGCCATGGTTATGGATTGCAACAGTTATATCATATTCTTTTACTTTTTTGTCGACAAGCGGCAGCAATTCATGTGCCGGGGCACCTATGATCACCTTCATCCCTGCCAGTTTTGCGTACTCAAATGCACGGTTGACGTCCGCTTCATTATTCATATATATCACACCCCCGCCATAAAGATTTATCCCGGCCTGTTTAACCTTATTTACAGTTTTGGCGATATCCTCATCAGTCGCGTTAAGAGGAAGGTGGAAGTCTTTAAAGGCTATATTCTTAATATTCAGTCTTTTAGTCATAGCAAGAGTCTCTTCCAGGCTGAATTTCCTGAAGGTATAGGATGCAATTCCAAGCTCGAAAGGGACCTTTGCATTTTTGATCCGGGAACCGGTTTTTTTGCCGGGAAGTTCAATTTTTGCTGTTGCAGCTCCTGCAATGCCCAGACCTGAAACTTTAATAAATTGCCTGCGTGAACTCATCATCTGGTTAGAATTATGTTATTCAAATATAATAATCTTAAATTTTCTCAGGCAAGAATTATGATATGAATTCATAAAAATGTAATTTAGGTCGGTTACAATTTATCAGGTTTACTTATCCGGAATCTGTTATGAACTGGGCTGACTTTCAAAGTATTTATTCTATTATCAGGAATGATCAGTTATGTTTATTGTACCGGGGTGATTTTGCCGATGAGGTAACTGTAAGGCTGATTGATCTTTCTGATATCCAGTTCAGAGGGCCTGTTGACCGTTTAAATATGCGGAAGAAAGTAGCCTTCCTGATGGCAGAGTGTTTCCAGAATGTTATTAGGCACAGCGAAATCAGTCCGTTAGAAGTTGGATTACCTGGATATTCAGGGTTTTTCATGACCAGAAATATTGATGGGGAATTTTATATTGCTTCAGGTAATCTTATTGAAAATCAACACGTTGCAAATCTTAAGCTGAAGATTGAAAATATTAATAAATTATCACCGGAGGAGCTGAAGGATTTGTATATGAAAGTTCTTGGAACCGATGAGATCAACAGTAAGGGCGGAGCAGGACTTGGGCTGATTGAGATGGCAAGAAAGTCGGGCAGAAAACTTGAATCCCATTTCAGAAAGATAAATGAAAAGCTGACTTTTTTCTATATCCAAATACTTATCGTGGGAGTTGAAGGTAATAATCAGGAAAGCTCTGCCAGAAGTTGTCCTATCTGTAATTCTGTGGAGCTGAATGAATTATTGACCAAAAATGATGTGCTTATGGCATATCATGGCGATTTTCGTCAGGACGCTATCCTGCCACTGCTGAATATGATAAACCGGAATATTAATAACATCCATACAGAGAGTTATCTTAACAAAACTATATTCCATGTCCTTGTGGAAATGCTTCAGAATATAATGCATCACGGATATGTGTCAGGAGATAAAAAAGAAGGCATTTTCACACTGGCGGTTTCAGATAAGAAGTTTAATATTTGCACAGCGAATTATGTAAGTAACGATAAAATATTATATTTAAAAGAAATTCTGGAAAGTTTCTTAATCCATTCCGATATAGAATTGAAGAGTATGTATAAACAAATTCTCAGGGGTGGTCCACAGAATTCGGATGGTGGAGCTGGCCTGGGCTTAATTGATATTATCAGGGCCAGCAGTAAAGCTCCTGAATATAAGTTGGTTAAAATAGATAATTCCAAATCTCTTTTCTACCTAAATGTAGTTATATGACAAAACTACCAGTTCCTCACCCCATCCATTTAATACCATCCGAGGATGAACCCGAAATAATCCTGGATAAGGCTAAAAATATTTTAAAATTTTCAGGGACTTCGATACCTGAAGATCCTGAAAAACTTTTCAGGCCTGTAATGAATTGGGTAAACCAGTATGTAAAGTCGCCCAATCCTGAGACAAAGCTTGAATTCATGATGGAATATTATAATTCATCAACTGCGAGATTTTTTGTTGAGATGCTTGAGAAATTTGAGGAGTTGAATGATAAGACCAGGAGTGTAAGTATCATCTGGAAATGCCGTAAGGATGATGTGGTAATGGTTGAGCGCGGAGAAGACCTCCAGGCTATCATAGATATCCCCTTTCAATTTATCAATTACGATTAGCTGCTTTGACTTTAATTTCGTTATATCACATCCTCTCCACAGAGAAAGTTATTCTGTCGTAATATGCCACCCGGCACTGGCAACCGAACTGAGAACCTTGTCCTGATGTATATCAGGATCTAACCGAAAACTATTTCTTCATTTTCTGTAACGTTTCTGCCGGAAGTTCGTCTAATCATTAGCTGTAGCATAATCGAACAGTAGTGTTCGATTTTATTACATGTTTTGACATATAATTTTTTATTAACAATAACTGAACATGCTGAAATGCAATTAATTATTATTTTTGGCATCAATTATGAAATAAGTTAATAGCAGTTCACTGATATTTTCTGCTTCCAATTAAGAAACCTAAACCTTCAAAAGATGACAGTGAATTTCAAAGCAAATGAACAGGTTGTGAAAGCCGGAGATTCGACCTATCATAAAGAAAATGAAAAAGTACAGGGAAAGCTGATAATTACAAATCAGAGGGTATACTTCATATCCGAAAACGGTGATACCGGCAAGTATGATTTAGAGATTCTTCCTGCTGAAATCCGCGAGCTTATTTACTTCAGTACTAATATATTTTCTCCTAATGGATTTGATGTTATCATGAAGAATGGTGAGATCCTCAAATTCACGATGAAAAAAAGAGACGAGTTAGGGTCGCTGATTAATAAGATGTACTAAGAAGAGTTCTGAATTATGAATTCTGAGTGATGAATTAGGGCGTGGGTACAGGGAAATGAGTGTGAAGATAATTTCTTAATTTCAGAGGTGAAATTAAAATATGAAATTAACCTTTACACTCATTTTTTTTTGCTGACGGTATTATTTCACAACTGTTAATGCAATTTACAGGATTATCCCCGGCCCAGGGAGGAGACGGTAAAAGTCCCCCTTCCTCAGCTCTCCGCCCTCCGCTCTCCGCTCTCCGCCCTTAGCTCTTCGCTCTGAACTCTCCGCCACTTGTTAAAATTATGTTAATTTTTAACCCCTGATTAAACCTTGCCCTGTTTATATCATCAAAAACATAATTTTGCACGAAATTTTTATCAGATGAAAAAATTATTTCTTCTTGGGTCCTTTGTTTCATTTTTGTTATATAGTTCAGCTATTGCACAGATACCGGAGAGAGGACCGGCCAATTATGACCCTTCCAGTGTGCCTTCAGACGGATATATGAGTGGGATTATACTGGATGGTTCTACCGATAAACCAGTTGAGTTTGCAATTGTGGCTATCTATAACCAGCGGGATTCATCGCTGGTAAACGGTGGAATAACCGATTCGCTTGGGAAATTTGAGTTCAAGGGACTTGGTTACGGACCTTATTACCTTGACGTTAAGTTTGTAGGATTCAAGAATACCAGGATGACAGGCATTACGGTAACCCCGAAAAATAAATCAATTGATCTGGGTGTGATCAGAATAGAAAATACTGCAACAGATCTCGGTAATGTTGTCGTTACAGGAGAAAGGCCCCAGATGTCATATAAAATTGACCGCAAGGTGGTATTTGTTGAATCCAATGTCACCGCTATCGGAGGAACTGCAGTGGATGTGCTGGAGAATACTCCTTCCATCCAGACTGACATTGAAGGAAATGTCACCCTCAGAGGGAGTTCAAATTTTACAGTCCTGATTGATAACAGACCGTCTGTTCTGGAGGGAAGTGAAGCTTTGCAGCAAATTCCGGCAAGTACAATAGAACGTATTGAAATCATAACCAATCCATCTGCGAAATATGATCCGGACGGAACAGCAGGTATTATTAATGTTATCCTGAAAGAACAGAAGAGAAAAGGTGTCAATGGACTTGCGGATCTTTCATACGGAAGATTTAACCAGTACAGTGCAGATGCCCTGCTGAATTACCGATTGAACAAGCTGAACTTTTTTGCAGGTTTTGAACTTCAGAACAGGGCAATGCGCGGAGAAGGAACTTCTAAACGTGAATCTTACCTGAACGATACAACAATTTTTCTGGATTCAGAAGAACATGGAAAGTTCGGAGGCAAAGGCAATGAATTAAGGGCAGGTATTGAATTCTTCCCTGATGAAAACAATATGATCTCAATAGAGGGTGGACTGGATAACAGAGGATTTGGGAGAACTTCAAACTCTGAATATCATAGTTATACTTTGCCGCTGACTCAGGATATTTATTATTTACAGAACAATTCCTCAAAAAGAAACGGAAATTCCTATAACCTGAGCCTTAACTATGATCGCAACTTTGGCAGTCCTGATCATAAACTCCAGGCTACAGCTTATTATTCTCACGAAAAGGATGGCAATATTGAAGAATTAACAGATATACAGACTAACTCAGAATGGATCGAGAATGATCCTGCACCATTTATGCAAAGAGCGAGAGAGTCGGGGTCCGAAGATGAAGTCAGATTTAACGCTGATTATTATAGACCAATTGGTGCGGAAGGAAAACTCGAAGCCGGATACCAGTTAAGGTATGAAGCAGAAAATACAGATTACCATTACGATGAATTTGATCATATCGCAAATGACTGGGTTAATTTTGAGGACCGCAATAATGATTTTTCACTGATGAGAAACATTCAGGCCGCGTATGCAATTTTTGGGACAGCCACAAAAATAGTTGATTTCCAGGTTGGACTTCGGGCTGAATATACGGACAGGGTCTTATCACAGCGGGCACTTAATGAGGAATATAAAATAAATCGTATTGATTTTTTCCCTTCCGCATACATTACAAAAAGGCTGCCTTTTGAACAGCAACTGCAGCTCAGTTACAGCAGACGTATCAACAGACCAAGGACATTTTTCCTTGATCCTTTTCCAAGTTATCAAGATCAGTTGAATATCCGGATGGGAAATCCTAAACTTGAACCCGAATATGTGGATTCATATGAGCTGAATTATCAGAAGATGAACAAAACCACTTCCATCACTGCTGAATTATATTACAGGCAGACCAATAATATGATGTCAAGAATCTCTACCCTTCGCGATGATAATGTCATGATCAGTACAATGGCTAACATAGGCAAGGATCATTCATTCGGCACGGAATTGATGTTTACTGCTAAACCATGGAAATGGTGGGATATCAGTTTAACGGGGACTTTGTTCAGGTACTGGATCAAAGGTGAGATCGAAGGTAAGGAGGTAAATCAGATGACCAATACATGGAATGCCCGTCTGAATAACAGTTTCAAACTGAAGTGGAATACCAGGATTCAGCTGATGGCTTTCTATAACGCACCATCCGTAACCGCTCAGGGCGAGAGGGGAGGTTCGTTTATGCTCAATGGTGGCGTCCGGCAGGATTTTCTTAAGAACAAGCTTACTGCGGCTTTCCAGATAAGAGATATTTTAAGGACCATGCATATGACAGATATATCCCGGGGAACCAATTTCTATACCTATAATGAAAGAAGACCATTAGGCCCGATATTCACCTTCACCCTCAGCTGGAGGATAAATAATTTCAAGAAAGAAACAAAAGGTTCTGAGACAAATGAAATAGAGTACCAGGATCAGGAAGAATTTTAAAATGAAGCGCCGTAATTTTATAACAACCTCTGCCTCTGCATTCATCGCAGCTAATGCCACAAACCTGTCATGTTCCGGAACCAATTCAGCGAAGGACGAAAGAACAGGAGAATATCTTCATCAGGGCAGGATCCCCGGCTATAAAGAACACCGGATCATTGATCCCGGCCTGAAAATCAAAAAGATTGAAACATTTTCGAAACCTGAAGTGGCCCTGGTGAGAATTACTACAGATAATGACATGCAGGGATGGGGACAAATATCCACATATAATTCAGATATAAGTACGCTGGTTCTGCATCGCGACATCGCGAACAGGATTTTGGATAAAGATCCGGCGAACATCGATGAAATTGTCGATCATTGTATTGAGTCGAACCTTAAATATCCGTGGTCTTATATTTGCCGTGCTCTTGGTGGCGTGGATACGGCAATCTGGGATCTTTATGGCAAAATAAAACAAAAGCCTGTGTGTGAGCTGCTGGGAGGAGATGCAAAACCTTTCCCGGTTTACGGATCAAGTATGAGCAGATCGATAAAACCAGAAGATGAAGTGGAAAGATTCCTTAAGGCACATAATGAATTGGGGATAAAGTTCTTCAAATTCAGGATTGGGACTTCTAATGGCCGGAATAAAGATGCCTGGACTGGGCGTACGGAAGGCATGATAAAGACTATCGGGGAATCATTATCTGGCAGCTGTTCTCTTAAGGCTGACGGGAACAGCTGTTATACTCCGGATAAAGCTATTGAAGTTGGAAAGCTGATGCAGGAATGGCATATTAAACAATTTGAAGAACCATGTCCATACTGGGAACTGGAGTGGACAGCTGAGGTTGCTGCCGCACTTGATCTGGAAATATCAGGTGGTGAACAGGATAATGACCTTGCCCAGTGGAGAAGGATGATTGGTATGAAGGCTGTAGACATCGTCCAGCCGGATATCTTGTACATGGGAGGTTTCACACGTTCCCTGCGTGTTGCGCAAATGGCCAATGAAGCCGGACTGTCATGTATACCTCATTCTGCCAACCATTGCCTCATAACTCCATTTACACTTCACCTGATGCGGGCTATTCCAAATCCCGGTAATTCCATGGAATATTCCATAGAATACGATGAAGAGATAAACAAGGTAGCAAAAGGCCTTTATTCACCCATTCCGGAAATTCAGGATGGCCATCTTAATATTCCACCTGAACCAGGGTGGGGCGTGAAGATCAATGAAGAATGGCTAAAATCAGCAGATTATATGGTTAGTGAGGCTTAGAAATGCAGGTCCTTGCAGAGATCAACTAATTTTCGAAATACACTCCATCCTTTTCCAGGGTCCCTCTAAGCAGATCATACGGCAAATCTCTCGTACCGCATTCTTTCTGTGCACAGAGTGCTGCTGCTGTTCCTGCAGCCTGTCCCTGTCCCATACAACTTACTGTGTTTCTTGTCGACATATGAGATCTGCGATCGGAAGTGATCATCATTCCGGAGACAAGCAGGTTGTCCATTCCCTTGACACATAAAGCCTTATAAGGTATTCCATAGGTACCACCGTCTTTTACCATGTATGTGGGTGCCCAGTCATGGAATCCGTATGATAAGATATCATCATTAAAATGCCTGCCTTCAATAACGTCTTCGTGGGTAATGTCGTAATCACAGATGATGCATCTTCCGCGGCGAATTGTCAGAGTAGGACTGGTCCTTGCAATAAATGCTTTTTCACATCCGGGAATGTATTTCTTAAAAAGTTCAACACCCTTTAATTGTCTTTTTCTGAGTTCCAGGTCAGTCATTGCCACTGCATCCCTGTCAGTCGGGCTGACCGGCACTCTCATATTGAACTTAATGAACATCAGCCAATTGTCATGCATTGTCGTAGTGGTCATAGTCATACCCATCTCATCTGCAGTTTTTTTGAATTCATCCGGAACATTGACCATTTTACCCTGGATGCGTATAATCTTATTATCCTCTCCTCCCCGGGTTCCATAACATAACTGGTAAATATCATCACGACTTTTAAGGTAATCATAAAGCCTTGCAATATCCACGTTTCCCATACCTACGCTGTTACATACATCATAGTCGTTGGGTTCGGTATATCCCGCCCTTGCGTAAGCTGCAAGATCACCATAACCTGTACAATCCACGAAAGATTTCGCAAAGATAGCTTCTCTACCCGACCGGCTTTCTATAATAACTCCCTTTAATGCAGCTCCCTCCATTATCGCTCCTGTAAGAAGAGTATTAACACAAACAT
>JBGPAO010000102.1:0-9898 GCA_041480755.1 Bacteroidia bacterium | reverse complement strand
AATACTTATACCTTCAAGATGAATTATTATTTCATGATCGGCGATAACAGGCATTACTCTTCAGATTGCCGTTACTGGGGATATGTACCGGAAGACCATATCCTCGGAAAACCAAAGTTCATCTGGCTATCGCTTGACAAGGATAAGAGATTCCTGGCAAAAATCCGTTGGAACAGGATTGCTAAATCGACGGATAATATCTGAGTATTCCCCGGAACTGATTACATGTTTTAATTTCAGTTAAGGGAACTGAAGTTAAGATCCTGAAATAAATTCAGGATAAATTCAGAATGGAAATTCCTCGATGACCTGTTCTTCTAATTTTTCCTGATCCGGAAGTTGAGCTACCTTGTGCTCATAGTTACCGTCAACATAAATAGCCCTGAATGGACGGACCGGGCAGGCATGTTCGCAGGCACCGCATCCTACACAGATTTCGGGTTTTATTTCGGGGATCGTTAGCTCCCCTGTATATGGAACCATATGTACTGCCTGGGTAGGACAGTTCTCTGAACACGATCCGCAGGCGGTATTATCAGTCTTAACAACACAGTTGGGAAGGATCAGGTTTACCTTGCCAATCTGCACTGTTTTCTTTGCTTCCAGAGTCAGTGAAAGTATAGCCCCTGTGGGACATACCTCACTGCAGATTACACATTCGAAGTTGCAGTAATTCGTTTCATAATCCATATAAGGCTGCATCAATCCCATAATACCGTACTCAAAAACAGATGGCTGCAGCACCTGGGTTGGACAGGCACTAATGCACAAGTGACAGGCAGTGCAGGTATCAGTGAAATGCCTGATCCCCAGAGAACCAGGCGGTGTAACTGTAAAATGTTTTTCGGGCTCAATTGTTGTTGGAACCTTATTATGAGGTACCACCTTGGGAAGAGTGGACTTCAGCCCCTGGAGAGTATCAGAACCAAATCTATTATTTTGTAAAAGGCCTGACCTGGGACTGCCTGATGTACCTGAATTAACACCCTGAGCCATGAAAGATCTGGATCCTCTGGCAAAAGTGTATTTTCCCAATCCAAACAGACCCAGAAATAAGAATCCACCTGAAACCAGCATTTTTCTCCTTAAATCATCAGTCTCCTGAGGCCGGGACTTTTGTCTGACCGGAGCAAGGTATCTGACAGCATCCTCCGGGCAGGCACTGATACAATTAAAACAGCCCACACACCTTGAAAAATCAACATTCTGTTTTTTAATATTTATGCAGGTTGCTTTGCATGTAAAAGCGCACTTACCGCATTTTGTGCATCTATCCTCAACAATTTTTATGCGGAATAATGAAATCCCTGACAGAAGTCCGAGAAGAGTTCCAACCGGACAAATTGTATTGCAATAAAGCCTCCCCCATTTTAGAGACATCCAGATAATCAATCCAAGAATAAATGCAGGGAATATATAGGCTGCCCATCCGCTCATTGAGCTATTTTCAGGATACAGAAAAAACACATTAACCTTTTCCAACATTCTGGCACCGGTATTATTCAGAAAAATATAAACGGGTTGTAAAAAATCTGAAACAATGCGACCAAAATTGCTGTATGGATCCAGCAGGGTGATAAAAAATACTGTTCCTGCCAGATATGCAATGACCGGAAGGGCAAGAAATGGATATCGCAAATAATTCATTGGGGAATAGAAACGGTACCGGAATTTTCTTTTGAATCTTTTTTTGATCCAGAGTACACAATCCTGTAATATTCCCATTGGACAAACAGCAGAACAATATACTCTCCCGAACAATGCAGTCAATATAATAACTGCAACAAATCCAAGGGTTGTAATGCTGACGGCAGAAATAAACTTCAAAAGAGAGGGAACGAACTGCAGGTAAAGAACTGTGTCATAAAATGCCTCCGGAAGTAATTTCCTGAAATCCAGAAAGAAAAAAACTATAAATAAAAAGAAAATCAGGGCGATTATAACCCTGATTTTCTTCAAATGATATTGTCTCATCTTTAGGATCGTTATTCTCTTTAGTGAAGCGACAATTTTTAATTTGGTCTGCTCCCGGGTATTAAATCATATAGCAATGAAATCAATCAGGTATTTCCATCAAACTGTTATACGGTTGATCGAAAGTTTTGTAAGGTCGGATGTCCCTACTCCCATCTCGTTGGCTATCCGGATATAGCCGACCTGTTCCGGTTCTTTGCCAAAAAGTTTAGCCGCAGCTGCATCAGCAGCCACTATATCCTGAGAAATGATAAGGGATTTCAATTCCACCACATCTGAAAGTGACACCCCGCGCGGTCCGTTTCTTTTCATAACACGGTATGCATCCACGACGTTCAGAGTTGGTTTAATCTCAGAAGCAAAATCCGCGATACACTGATGCAGGTCGTTGTTATGCCAGTAGCTTCTGTCCCACATTACCCCCATAAGATTTTTCATCGAAATGGTCAATGTTGATCCCCCGTGAGATTTAAGGATTGGTATATTAATGAACACATCTGATTCAAGTATTAACTCATGAACTTTGTCTTTTTTCAGGAACCTGCCATTTTTTATTGTTACCGGCTGGTAATATGATTCACTGTTTCCGCTTACAATTTTGGCACCGGCATCCCTGGCGGCTTTTTCAATACCACTATTGCTGTATGTCCTGGTCCACTCATTGATTGTATGATCAAATAAATAAACAGTTTTAGCTCCGGCTGAGAGACAGTGTTCAACAATCCTTGCGACCAGCTGGGGATTTGTGTTTGCACCGCTATCAGCGGAGGTATCCCATCCGATATTTGGTTTTACCACAACTGTCTGGTTTGGTAGTACATATTTTTTCATCCCGCCAAGGGAAAGGATTGCTTTATCAAACATTGTAACCGGGTCACCGCCTTTAACGGCAACCAGGTCCCATGATTGTTCGCCCGGTACAGCGCCAAAAGCTTTTCTGAATGGATTAAATGCCAGTGCTGAACCGGTCACTATTCCTGCTCCCAGGCCTTTCCAGATGAAATCTCTTCGCTTCATTTGATTATTTTAACAAGGTGCGAATTTAAACATAATTACAAAAGTTCATAGCAATATGTAAGCCAAACTTCGGTAAATTGAATGAATCTAAAGAAGGTAACAGGGTTTCAGGGCTGCAGGGCTGCAGGGTTACAGGGTTACATGGCTGCAAGGTTGCTAATGGATAAAAATCGGAAACTACCAATATTCTGGAACTATTACCAAAACTAACCGAGAGAACCAATAACCTTGTCCCGATGAATATCGGGATCTAACTGAGAACCGAGAACTGAGAACTAATAATTTCATAACTTTACAGCCATAGTCTCCCGGTTAAACTTATATAGAGAGAAAATGACAGTACTGTTTTATGATTGCTTCTCGGGGATCAGCGGAGATATGAATCTTGGCGCTATGGTTGATGTTGGCGTGGATCCTGAATACCTGAAAACTGAATTAAGGAAACTTAAGCTCAAAAGTTATAGGCTGGAATTCAAATCCGAGCAGCGTAAGGGAATTACCGGGACCAGGGCTCATGTTATTTTAACTGAGAAAGAGGGAACTCATCAAAACGATCAGGATCAGCATCATAATAAACATCACCATATACAGGAGAGAAACTTGCAGGACATTAGTGAGATAATAAATAAGAGCAGTTTAAATAGCCGGGTAAAAGAGAGAAGCCTGGCCATTTTTCAAAAAGTCGCAGAGGCTGAAGCAAAGATCCATGGCAAGTCAGTTGACGAGATCCACTTTCATGAAGTGGGCGCGATAGATTCAATAGTTGATATTGTTGGTGCCGCTCTTTGCATTGAATATCTCAAACCTGATAAGGTCATATCATCCAGTGTTGAAGTCGGTGGTGGTTTTGTTAAGTGTGAACACGGAGTTTTCCCTGTTCCCGCTCCTGCAACTGCTGAGATCCTGAGGAACATACCTGTAAAATCAGGTGCGGTGCAGTCTGAGACAACTACTCCCACCGGTGCAGCAATTCTTGCCACAGTTGTCGATGAGTTCACCGATAAAATTCAATTGACAATCCGTAAAACAGGATACGGGATCGGCAAAAAAGATTTTGATATACCTAATGTCCTGAGAGTTCACATTGGAGAACTTGACAGTGGGACTGGATCCGGACTGGAGAGCCATACAGCATTCATTATTGAGTGCAATATTGATGATATGAATCCGGAAATATACGGACATGTCATGGATCTACTGTTTGAAAAGGGTGCCGATGACGTCTTCATTACGCCAGTAATTATGAAGAAGGCGAGGCCTGCATCAAAACTAAGTGTTCTGTGCAATACGGAAATCGGTGATGAAATAACCGACATCCTGCTTACACATACGACAACCCTCGGGGTTAGAAAACATAAGGTGGACAAGATAATACTGAAACGCGAGTTTCAGAAAATAGTGACCAGATACGGCCCGGTAATAATTAAAACTGCTATTTATAAGGGGAAACGGCTCAAATCCAAACCTGAATATGAAGATTGCATAAGGATAGCAAAAGAAAATGATGTACCTGTTCAAATTGTCTACCAGGAAATAAATAAACTAATCGCAAGCCTTGATTCAGATGCTGATTAAATCAGAACCCAAATACAGGCAGCTGATCAGTTATCTTACAGACCTGGGAGATGCAGCAGTTGCGTTTTCAGGGGGTGTTGACAGCACCTTTCTTCTAAATGCAGCATACGATGCACTCGGGAATAAAGTAATTGCATTAACTGTTAAATCGCCATATATCCCTGACTGGGAAATTGCAGAAGCCATTGATTATGCGGGCAAACTTGGTGTGAAACATTTGATAATTGAGGCTCCCCTGACCAGGGAGATAATGCATAACCCGGAAAACCGGTGTTATCTGTGTAAAAGATTCATCTTTAAAAAGCTCAGGGATATAGCGGTACAGAAAGGATTTAAGAACCTGGTGGACGGGACGAACAGCGATGATTCATCTGATACAAGGCCTGGGATGAAGGCTTTGAAAGAGCTGAATGTTCTGAGCCCGCTTAAAGAAAACGGATTTGGCAAGCAGGACATAAGAAGGTTATCCAGGATGCTGGGCCTGCCTACCTGGGAGAAACCGGCGTATGCATGCCTGCTGACAAGGATCCCTTATAATACTGCAGTTGAGGATGTTATCCTCAGGAGAATTGAGAATGCAGAAAAATTCCTGATCGACCTGGGAATCAAGGCTGTAAGGGTTAGAACCCACGGAGATATAGCGAGGATAGAAATTGATCCATCACTTATTAAAAAAGTCATTGAAAAAAATTTGTTTAAAGCCATAAACCAACAGCTTAAAAGTTTAGGATTCAAATATGTAACTCTTGATCTTGAGGGTTACAGGGAAAATAAATAATGCTTATGAACAAAGATGTGATAAAAGAAATATTGAACTCGGTCAGTAAAGGTAACCTGAGCGTGGAAGATGCACTTGAACAGCTTAAGACTCTTCCCTATAAAGATCTTGGACATACTAAAGTGGATAATCACCGTGAGCTTCGCAGGGGTTATCCCGAGGTGGTATTCTGTGAAGGAAAAACAGCCGAACAGGTCCGGACTATTATGGAGTATATGGCTACCAGGAAGGTCAACATACTGGGGACCAGGGCACCCCGGGAAAAATATGAGGCTGTAAAAAAATCTCTGCCATCCGCAAAATATAATGAACTTGCAAAGACTATCACTGTTGAACTGGAGAAGGAAAAAACCACTAAATCCTATATAGCAATACTCACCGCAGGGACATCCGATATACCTGTTGCAGAAGAGGCGGCAATAACTGCTGAATTTTTCGGCAACAGTGTTGAACGTTTCTTTGATGTTGGAGTTGCAGGGATTCACCGCCTGTACGATAATCTCGAAAAAATCAGGAAAGCCCGGGTTATTGTTGTGATTGCCGGTATGGAAGGCGCCCTGCCAAGTATTGTTGGTGGCCTGGTAGATAAACCTATTATTGCAGTCCCAACCAGTATCGGGTATGGTGCCAATTTTAAAGGATTATCAGCTTTGCTGGGCATGCTTACCAGCTGTGTTGCAGGAGTTGCTGTTGTGAATATAGATAACGGCTTTGGTGCCGGCTATATGGCCAGCATGATCAATAAACTATAGAAATTTATGGATCACCCTTCTGTCCTGTTATCCATTACTTATATCGCACCTGTTCAGTATTTTACAAAGTTCCTTTTATATGATGAGATCCAGCTGGAAATACAAGAGAATTATACCAAACAGACTTACCGAAATCGCTGTAATATTTATGGTGCAAATGGGAAATTGGCTTTAACTGTCCCTGTATTGACAGGTGAAAAGCAAAAGACACTGACAAAGGATTTACGAATTGATTATACTAAAAAATGGCAGAAACTTCACTGGAAGGGCATAGAATCGGCTTACCGGTCATCTCCATTTTATGAGTTTTATATTGATGATTTCATACCCTTTTATTCAAAGAAATATGCATTCCTGTTTGACCTTAACATGGAGATTCTTATGAAAATCCTGCATATTCTGGATCTTCATCCGGAAATAAAATATACCAGCAGGTTTCTTATTCCTGAAACAGGAAATATCACTGATATGCGTGATTCAATCCATCCGAAGAAATCATACAAATCAGACCGGAATTTTTCGCCATGCGAATATAACCAGGTATTTTCAGGCAAACATGGTTTTATTGCCAACCTGAGTATTATTGATCTGATATTTAATGCGGGACCGGAGGCTGGAGGGATATTGAGGGATTGTATTAAATCCCTGTAAATTAAATACCCCTTGAAGGGTCATAAAACCCTTCAAGGGGTATCAAAGCGCTTAGGGTTATCTGTTAGTTAGAATTTGAATCCTAATGTTGCAATGAAATTAACTTTACGGCCTGAAATAATTGCTCCATAAGCATCTTCTTTATACAATTCGTACTTTAACTCATCAGTACGAATTACGCCACCGATGTCAAAAAAGAATTTTTCACTTCTGAAGCCCAGTCCGGCGGTATATAATAAGTTATAAGTGCTTATGCCAGGAATTTCATTTTTATAAGGACTTCCGTAGAAGGCAAAACCTCCTCTGATATAGATCGGTTGGATCACTACTTCTGCACCTGCCCGTAGACTGGAAGTCAGTTTATAATTATTCCTCAGATTCTGATTGATATCAACGAAGTCGTCGGGATAATCAGTGTTAAAGTTCATTATTGAATAATCAGCCAGTTCATAGTCAACATCAATAGTAGCTATTTTCTGGATCTGAATTGCAACACTACCTATTGCCCTGTAAGGGGTTCTGAGCCAGTATTTGAAAGTATTAACAGGTGAACGTTCGCCGGTGGCATCTACCTGGTCAAAAGTTCCTTTAAGATTAGTATTGAACTCTTCCCTGATCCTGTAGAAAGTTGGTATGTGAAATGCTGCGCCAATTCTCAGAAAGCTTACAGGACGATAAATAAGTCCGAATTTTGCCGTAAATCCTGTTCCATACACATTGAGGCTTTCATTGAAAGTGAAGGAATTGAAATAATCAATTCTGCCCAGGTCATCTTCTTCAAAGGTTGAGATATCCTGGTGAAATCTCAACTGATGCACACCAAGGGTTCCTCCAAGGTACAGAATATCGTTATAGTTGGCACCCAATCCAAAGGCAAACTCTCCCAGTCCTCCGTTTTCTCTAATAGTTTGCTGCTGGGACTGTCCGTAACCAGCATAATTTATATCATTCATGTAACTCACTAAAGAGGTGTCATAATAAATCAGATCTGCGTACCATGCCAATTGTTCATAATATGGATCAAGGTTATCAGGATTGAATTCTCCGGCATCATTTGCATAATTAACAAAATTGTCGAGGTAAGAGCTGCTTGCAGATCCGCCATTTTCAGGCCGTTCTGTTGAAACCGGCGGGGTTACCTCAGGCATCCTTGCCTGCATGAATGTATTCCTGTTGAAAGAATTCAGCTGGTTATAACCAAATCCATATGAAACAGAGACGAGGCCACTTTCATTACCTGTTTTTTTGGTAGATACAAATCCCAGATTGCCCAAAGCGAATCGTGATCTGGTATCAGAAAATGAAGATCCCAGATAACTGGCATCTGTTCTGTCGAAGGAAAGTGTTGGAGAAAGAGTGAATTCTGTGCTTCTGAATACGCCAATTCCTCCCGGATTAATGCTTAATGAACTGAAATCTCCACCAAGTGCTCCATAAGCACCAGCCATACCGGCTACCCTGGCGGTTCCCCCGAAATAGTTACGGGAATATCTGAGTGCATCAAATTCGTCCTGAGCCAGAGAGATTCCCAAGGTTATTGCGAGGGCAAAACCGGTTAAATATAAACGTTTCATTGTATTACTAGTTTAATTTGAATATGAAATATCCTCTAACCTGAATGGTTTATTAATTCCAAGTTGTTATGTATCAGCTTATTACCTTCTGGGACTGCTTGAGCCGCCACCTGAAGATCTTGAACCTCCGCTGCTTCCACCTGAAGATCTGGAACCACCGCCAGAGCTGCTTCCTGAAGACCTGGAACCGCCGCTATAACTGCTTCCTGAAGATCTTGAACCACTGCTGTAGCTGCTTCCTGAAGATCTTGAACCACTGCTGTAGCTGCTGGAGGATCTGGAGGGGCTGCTGTAGCTGCTACCTGAAGAGCGATAGCTAGAGCTGCTTGGCCTGGTGTAGGAAGAACGGCTTGAGCCGGATCCGGAGCTATAGCTTTTATTTGGGCTGCTGCCGCTGTAATTACTTGAGCGTGAACTGCTGCTGCCGCTGCTGCTGTTATAACTCGGTCTGTATGTTGTGCTGGGTCTACTGTAGCTTGGAGTATAGGTTCTTCTTACAGAAGTGTTATTCTGGTTTGTCGAAGAACTGCTTCCCGATCTGTTCATTGTCCCGGAATAAGTTGTTCTACCTGTATTATCAGTTGTCCTGCTGCGGGTAGTTGTAATATTACCGGTAGTACTTCTTGTCGGATTGTATGTAGTGGAACGCGATCGTGTCATGTTAGTCGTACCGCTCTGAGAACCGCTGGTTCTGTTTGTGCTGCTGTATGTGCGTCCGGTTGTACTTGTACTGGTTCCTGTTCCTCTTCCGGAGATTGAAGTGCTTCTGCCAGAACCGGTAGTAGATGTAGTACTGGTAGGACGAGTAGTTTTGGTAACACCTTCAGTACCTTCAGAAGTTCTCGTACCCCTTGAACTTATTATCGTACCGCTGTTTCTGTCACTTGCAGTGCCAGTAGATTCATTCGTACTGTTGTATCCGTGCCGTGACGGCCTTCTTCCGTAAGTAGTTCCATAGGAATCATCAATCCTTGCATAATTATTACCGTAATAGTATGGATTGTATCCGCCACCCCAGTAATAACTGTCATAGTAACCATTATGGTATCCTGACCAGTAATTTCCGTAGTAGGGATAACCCCATCCACCGTAATAAGAGTAAGGATAACCCCATCCAAATCCCATTCCATATCCCATGGAGTAGTTCATGTGGAATCCGGAATACCAGGGGTCATAATTCCATGGGTCATAATTCCATGAATCGTAATACCAGGGATCATAATATGAATAACCTAAATAAGGTGAGTGAAACCGCCTTATCCTGGTAGAATAAGAATTATCATCCTGGTAAACGTCACCATAATAATAATTATTCACTACTGGCTGAACTCCCTCAGCTTCATAATAGGCATATTCGTTTAAACCCTGTTCATCAGTATAAACTGTGTCAGCCTGTTCAAACACCTCATCCTGAGGTATTTCAGCATCACCAGATAAATACTGATTCTCCATATCCAGCCTGTATTTCTCATAATCACTCAGTTCTTGTTCTGCAACAGGTTTGGTTTCCTGTACAGTCTGGGTCATCGGCTGGGTTACAACCGGTTGCTCAACTGCAACAACTGTAGCCTGCTTTT
>JBGPAO010000101.1:0-9925 GCA_041480755.1 Bacteroidia bacterium | reverse complement strand
TTTAACAGTTTAACAGTTTAACAGTTTAACAATTTAACAGTTTAACAATTTAACAGTTTAACAGTTTAACAGTTTAACAGTTTAACAGTTTAACAGTTTAACAATTTATTCCGGTTTTTTGCAGCTTCCGGGGAATTTAATCACCTTTGCCTTTTTTAATTTCCATGAAAGATCTTACGGAAGGGAATGAAGCGAGGTTGATTTTCAATTTCACTATGCCGATGCTGCTTGGAAACTTGTTCCAGCAGTCATATCACTTCATAAATACTATTATTGTGGGGAATTTTCTTGGTAAGGAAGCACTGGCTGCGGTTGGTGCTTCCTTGCCCATCATCTTCACACTTGTTTCTCTGATTATTGGGATTTCAACGGGTGGTACAATAATAATAGCACAGTATTTTGGTGCAAAAGATTATAAAAAAGTCAAACTCGCCTGTGATACTGTTTTTATCTTCTTTTTTATTTCTTCTATCATTACATCGTTAATCGGGATTTTTTGCGCTGATGGAATTTTCAGACTCATCAGGCTTCCTGAAGATGTAATTCCACAGGCCACAATCTACCTGAAAATTTATTTCCTGGGATTAATCCTGTTTTTCGGTTTTAATGGGACAAGTGCTATACTGAGAGGACTTGGAGATTCGATAACACCCCTGTATTTTCTTATTATTTCAACATTTACAAATATAGGTCTTGATCTCTTGTTTATCCTGGTTTTTAGATGGGGTATAGCTGGCGCAGCATGGGCAACAGTTATCTCTCAGGGTGGAGCATTTATTGCTCTTGCTTTATATCTGAACAAGCATCATGATATCATAAAATTCAATATTTTCAAATTTAAGTTTGATACACAGATATTCCGTGAAAGCCTCAGAATTGGCCTTCCAACCGGTGTCCAGCAAACATTTATTAGCCTCGGAATGTTAGCGCTGATGGGTATTGTAAGCACATTTGGAACGGATGTTGTTGCCGCTTATTCAGTGGCCGGGAGGATTGATAGTCTTGCAGTACTTCCTGCTATGAATTTTGGTGCCGCTCTCGCCACATTTGTAGGACAGAATCTCGGTGCAGGAAAATCAGGCCGTATAAAATCAGGATTGAGAGCGACATTAATTATGTCCTGCAGTATTTCACTGGTTGTTACACTGATAAATATTATTTTCAGGAAACAGATTATCGGCATATTTACTCATGATGCTGAAGTGATCAGGATCGGTTCAGAATACCTTCTGATTGTCTGTTCATTTTACCTGCCATTTACCGCAATGTTTAAAATTAACGGAGTCCTCAGGGGTGCAGGCGACACTTTTATACCAATGTTCATCAGTCTTATCTCCCTCTGGGTAGTGAGAGTTCCACTGGCATGGATATTTTCATCCAGGATTGGTGAAACAGGGATCTGGTGGGCAATCCCTGCAGGATGGATTATCGGACTGGTACTTTATTATATTTACTATTCAACCGGACATTGGAAGAGCAAGGTTGTTGTAAAACCTGTTATTATTGATCCCGAAGAACTGTGATTTATTTATTAACTTAACTCAAAATTATAATAACCTTATCCATCATGCTAGTATCTATGACCGGTTATGGCAAAGCTGAATGTGAACTGTCAGGCAGGAAAGTTACTGTCGAGATTAAATCATTGAACAGTAAACAATTGGATATCTCAACCCGGCTGCCTTCTTTTCTTAAGGAGAGGGAAATAGATATCCGCAATGAGATAAGCCGTGAACTGGAACGCGGTAAAATTGATTGCTATATTTCAACTGAACTGATATCGGAAGACTCAGCGCATATGATCAATAAAGAAATCGTAAAGAATTACATAAAACAGCTCCGGGAAATAAATGAAGAGCTTAAACTTAATAATGATGAGCAGTTGATTCAGGTTGCAATGCGTCTTCCGGATGCGCTTAAAGCAGATAGGGAAGAACTGGAAGAAGAGGAATGGGATAAAATCCTTAAATCATTGCAAACCGCTGTTGCTGGTGTCAAGGCATATCGTTCAAGGGAAGGAAATATTCTTGAAGATGATATTAAAAAAAGGATACAACTGATCCTGGAAAAACTTGAAAAAATCAAATTATTTGAAGAAGCAAGGATCCAAAATATTCGGGACCACCTTATGCAAAATCTGAAGGAACTTAAGCTTGCGGAGTCTTATGATCCTAACAGATTTGAGCAGGAGCTTATCTATTACCTTGAAAGACTTGACATTACTGAAGAGAAAGTCAGGCTTGCAAGTCATTGTAACTATTTCCTTGAAATCTTGCCATCTACTGAATCTGTCGGCAAAAAACTGGGTTTTATATCCCAGGAAATTGGCAGAGAATTGAATACACTGGGATCAAAATCCGGTGACTCCAATATTCAAAAGTTGATAGTGGAGATGAAGGATGAACTTGAGAAAATAAAGGAGCAGCTTTACAATATACTATGATGGAAGGTAAACTCATTATTTTTTCGGCTCCTTCAGGATCGGGGAAAACAACGATTGTTCATCGATTGCTTAAAAGCGGATTGCCACTGGGGTTTTCAGTTTCAGCATGCACACGTGAACCCAGGGAGAATGAAACTGATGGATCAGATTATTATTTTATATCAGTAAAAGAATTTAAGAAAAAGATAGAAAACAATGAATTTGTTGAATGGGAGGAGGTTTATACCGGCCATTTCTATGGCACTTTGAAAAGTGAGATCGAAAGGATATGGAAAGCAAAGAAGAGCGTTGTATTTGATGTTGATACTGCAGGAGGATTGAACCTGAAAAAAAAGTTTGGCAGTAGTGCCCTGGCTATTTTTGTTATGCCGCCATCGGTTGAAGAACTTGAAAAAAGGCTTATAAAAAGGGGAACTGACTCAGAATCAGAGATCCGGACCCGCCTTAAAAAAGCCCGGAAAGAACTTGGCTTTGCCAGGAGTTTTGATGTCATTCTGATCAATGATGACATTGACAGGGTTGCAGAAGAGGCTTTTCAAATTGTTTCCGGATTTCTGGAATCATAAGTTCTCAGGTATTGAATTCATATTAAAGTAAATTATATTCCAGTGAAAAGAATAACATTGTTTTTATTATTGTTTGCAACGATTTCCTGGCATAATCTGAATGCACAGGAAGAAAGCAGGTTGCTCCGGTTTCCTGCCATCTACGAAGACCAGATTGTATTCAGTTATGCAGGTGATCTGTATGTCGTAAATATTGACGGTGGCATTGCACGCCGAATTACTTCTCATAATGGCTATGAAATGTTTCCGCGCTTTTCGCCGGATGGAAAGTATATTGCCTTCACAGGTCAGTATGACGGGAACACAGAAGTGTTCATTATCCCTTCTGAGGGTGGCACTCCCAGGAGGCTTACTTTTACTGCCACATTGAACAGAGATGACGTTTCTGACCGTATGGGACCGAATAATATTGTGATGGATTGGACTCCGGATGGTAAGTACATTACATATCGTTCAAGAAAGCAGTCCTTCAATGACTTTATCGGACAGCTATTCAATGTACCTGTTGAAGGTGGATTAAGTGAGGAACTGCCTCTTCCCACAGGTGGATTCTGCAGCTGGTCTCCAGATGGAAACCAGCTTGCCTATAATCGCATATTCAGAGAGTTCCGTACATGGAAATACTATCGTGGAGGAATGGCCGATGAGATATGGTTGCATGATTTCCGGAATCATAAAACTACCAGGATAACAGACAATAACGTTCAGGATATTATTCCTATGTGGGCTGGTGACTGGATATTTTTCCTGTCAGATCGCGACCGTACAATGAATCTGTTTGCTTATAATTTGACTACAGGCCAGACTGATAAAGTGACTGATTTTAAAGAATATGATATAAAGTTTCCATCCCTGGGAAAGGATCATATTGTTTTTGAAAATGGCGGGTACATTTATAAGCTAAATATACAAACCAGGGTTTGCGATAAGGTATCTATTATTATTGACAATGATAATCCTTTTAGCAGACCGGAATATAAGGATGCTTCAAAGCTTATATCTACATATGATATTTCGCCACAAGGAGAGAGAATTGTATTAGGAGCAAGAGGAGATGTATTCAGCCTTCCAGCCCGCAATGGCATAACAATAAACTATACTAAAACTTCGGGAGCACATGAACGCGATGTTCATTGGTCACCGGATGGAAAATATATCTCATATTTTTCCGATGCTACAGGCGAATATGAGGTATATATTAAGAATCAGGACGGATCAGGTGATCCCATCCAGCTTACAGATGGAATAAACACTTACCCATACAACATGAAGTGGTCCCCCGACAGCAGGAATATCTTATTCTCCGACCGCGAATTCAGACTTCAATACGTAGATCTGACATCTAAAAAGCTCACACTGGTTAAAAAATCTACAACTTCGGAATTAAGGGATTTTAACTGGTCTCCTGATAGCAAATGGATAGCTTATACAGAAACTGATAATAATCAATTCAACATCATTTATCTCTATCAACTGGAAAGTAAAAATGTCTTTAAAGTAACAGATAACTGGTACGTATCAGAAAATCCTGCTTTTTCTCCTGACGGTAAATATCTGTACTTTGTTTCTAACAGGGATTTTGATCCTGTTTATTCCAATACTGAATGGAATCACTCTTACTCCAACATGAGCAGATTATATCTGGTAACGCTGGCAAAAAGCACTCCTTCGCCGCTTGCACTTGAAAATGATGTTGTTAAGATCAGTAATGAAGAAGTCGAAAAGGGAATAGAAAAGGATAAAAAAGATGAAGGATCAGTTAATGCTGATATTAAAATTGATACAGACGGACTGCAGTCCAGAATTATTTCCCTTCCTGTAGCTCCGGGAAATTATGGTAATCTTGAACCAATTATCGACAAAATTTATTATATCCGATTTATCTCCGGCAGCAGGTCTGGTTCGGCTTGCCTGTTCGATTTGAAGACTAAGAAAGAAACAGAACTGGGATCCGGAGTACGGTTCAAAATCTCTTCCAGCCAGAAAAAAATGCTTGTAGTCAAAGATGGAAAATATGCAGTGATCGATCTGCCTCAAGCCAATATTGAGTTGAAGGAAACCATTGACCTCAGTAATATGATGGTAAAAGTAAATTACAGGGAAGAATGGAAACAAATCTTTGATGAAAGCTGGAGGCAGATGAGGGATTTCTTTTATGCTCCGAATATGCATGGAATGAACTGGCAGGCCATTCATGACAAATACAGTCCTCTGTTGCCGTATGTAAATCACAGGAATGACCTTACCTATATAATTGGAGAGATGATCGCGGAATTGAATGTAGGGCATGCTTACGTCAACTCCGGATCTGATGTTCCGGGTCCCGAACGGATAAGTACTGGCCTTCTGGGAGCTAAGCTGACCAAACATCCGTCCGGTTATTTCCATATTGATAAAATCCTGGATGGAGCTAACTGGAGCTCCAGATGGAGGTCTCCTCTAAGGGATGTAGGTGTTGATGTGAATGAAAACGACTTTATTGTAGCAGTAAATGGTGAATCCACCATGCAAATGCCAGACATTTATGAATACCTGCTGAATACTGCCGGGAAAACTGTTGAATTAACTGTTAATAGTAAACCGTCTGCAGAAGGTGCACGGAAAACTCTTGTTAAACCGATTGAAAGTGAGGCTGATCTCTTTTATTACAACTGGGTTCAGAATAATATCAGGAAAGTTAATGAGGCGACTGATGGACTGGTAGGGTATATATATATACCTGACATGGTTGAAAATGGTCTGAATGAGTTTGCCAGATATTTCTATCCCCAGCTGAATAAGAAAGGATTGATTATTGACGGAAGGGGAAATGCCGGTGGGAATGTCTCCCCGATGATCATTGAACGCTTGCGCCGCGAGATGGTTATGTCAGAAATGATGAGAGGTTATGAAAAAGGTATTGCCATACCAGAGGCTTCGTTCCATGGGCCAATGGTTCTAATTATAAATTATGCCTCAGCTTCTGACGGAGACCTATTCCCTTACCAGTTTAAAACTCTTGGTTTGGGAACACTGATTGGTACACGTACATGGGGCGGGGTTGTGGGTATTCGCGGATCACTCCCATTTGTAGATGGGGGAATTCTCATGAAACCGGAGTTCGCACATTATTCCGCTGAGGAAAGTAAATGGATCATTGAGGGACATGGTGTAGAACCAGATATATATATTGACAATGATCCGGCAGAAGAATATGCCGGTAATGATGAACAGCTTGGTAAAGCGATCAAGGTAATCCTTGAGCAGCTTGACCAGTACAAACCAGTTCCCCCTATTCCTGAACCTCCGGATAAGAGTAAATAATTCAGTTATGAAAGTCGGTTTATTCTTTGGTTCCTTCAATCCTGTACACAATGGTCACCTGGCCATTGCCAATTATATGGCTGAGTATACCGACATTGACCAGGTTTGGTTCATTGTAAGCCCGCATAGTCCCTTTAAAGAAAAAAAGAACCTGCTTGCTGAATATCACAGGTATGAGCTGGTTTTGCGTGCTATTGGCGATGATCCTGCATTCAGGGCATCAAACATTGAATTTAACCTGCCACGGCCTTCCTATACAATTGACACCCTCACCTATCTTTCAGAAAAAAATCCGGGGAAGGAATTATGCCTGATAATGGGCGCTGACGGATTATCCTCATTTAATAAATGGAAAAACTATGAGCAGATAATCAAATATTATCACAGGTATGTCTACCCGAGGCTCGGTACAGATAATGGCAAGTTGCCTAATATGGAAAATGCAACCCTGGTTGATGCACCGATAATCGGGATATCATCCAGTTTTATCCGCAAAGCAATCCGGGAAGGCAAAGATGTGAGATATTTTATGCCATTGCCGGTGTGGAAGTATATACAGGAGATGAATTTCTACAAAAAGGCATAGAGCATGGAGCATGGAGCATGGAGCGGAGAGCTTAGAGCGGAGAGCATAGAGCGGAGAGCATAGAGCAGAGAGCTAAGAGAAAGAGGGGAAGAGAGAGGGGGCGAGGGGGCGAAAAGGCGAGGGGGCGAGGGGGCGAAAGAGGGATGGAGGGATAGAAGGGAAAGAGACTTAAAAGATATAAGATATGAAATGAAAAAGGGGCTGATGAGACCCCTTTTTTCATATTTGAGATATACGATTGTAAGGGAGGGATTCCCTCCTTTACATCCTTGTTTGGTCTACTGGACGAACATTTTGTGTGCCTGATTGTCGATGCGGACAATATAAATGCCGGTCTTCAGGGATTTTGAAACAAATGTTCCTGTAAGGTTTGCCCTTTCCACAATACGCCCGGTCAGATCAAATACTGTCACTCCGGAATTAACACCTTCAACAACGATGGACCCATCCTGTGAGTACCACCTGTAATTATTAGATGTAAGGTCCTTTACTGATGTGAAAAGCAGTTTCCAGTTAGCAACAGTTATATTAAACTCGGGACCAGACTCAAATGAAGCTGTCCTGTTTGCTATAGTGCCACCTTCCGCAGTAGCCTCCTCGTAAGCCCAGTCATTATGGCAACAACATTTATATTCAAGGTTTTGTATATCCTGTATCACAGCAGTAAAAGTACCATCAAGATTTTTCGTTGCCTGTATCGATGTACCCATATCCCAGTTATTATAACTGCCAACAACCCAAACTTCCACTGTTCCTGCCGGCACGGTAATATTAATTGTTACATCACCCACTTTTGTCGGGTCATAAATTGCCTTAAATGCATCACAAACTACGTCGCTTCCAACTGTCATATATATAAAATCACCTGCAACTTGTTCATAAGCCCATCCCGGACCGGCAACAAATTTGAAAGCTAATGTTGTTGTGTCTAAGGAATGAATAGTTAAGGAAAATTCCTTTCCGTTAACAGTCGAATCCACCTTTGTCATAGGATTAGCCGTTGGATCCCATCCATTGAAATTACCAGTAATATTTAACTGATAAACTGTTGCAGGGACCAGTACGTTTATCGTAACGTCACTTTCCCAGTTGGGATTATAAATAGCTTTGAATGTATCAACAGTATCGCCATCTGCATCCAGTTCAGAAAGTTTGAAAGTAGCGGCCTGTGTTTGTTCATATATCCAGTCCGGTCCGGAGTAATACTTATATTCACTGGTGGCTACATCTCCTTCAGCTACTGTAATTCCCAGAGTGAAAACTTTAGGACTATCTGATATCTTTGTCATCTTGGTGGCAGATGATGGAGTCCCCCAGCCATTAAACGAACCTGCCGCAAAACACACCTGTACAGTATCCGGAACTGTTACTTTCAATGTGTGTGTTTGTGCCATACTCACTCCTGTTGCCAGGATGAGCAATAAAACGGGTAATAATCTTTTTTTCATAATAATTAATTTAAAGGTTAATAATTAAACATTGTTTCAAATATTGAATAAAATAATGATATCTATTTTCCCCACTTACAGGAGGCAATGCTTTTAGGTGCCACTGTAACTGGAAATGAATGATTTTCATCCTCCAGAGTAATTTTTATTGCAGTTTCAGTATCGTTTTGCAATACAACGCCATATGTTCCGTTCCTGTTTTCAACTGCAGTTATATACAGTCCGTCTGTTTTATATCCGGAAGTACCTATTCGTGTCGCCCCTGGCAAAATAACCTTTGACAGGTGAGCAATCAGGTAATAATGTGATTTCCTGTCAAGGCTTTTATAATCCTTTGAACTGATTTCAATTGCACCGTAACAGGTTGTACAGCCACCAGGACGGTTTGGTGCGCCATTCTCATCAAGCATATAATTCCATACCATGACTGCCTTAGAATAATTATTTAAAGTACCTATCCCCAGTTCACGCATACTCCACATCAGGTCGCCATCAAATGAGTAATTCCAGCTTCCTATAGACATTTCAGTAAAGTATAGATTTTTATCCGGTGCTGCATTATGTACATTCAGCAGTTCGCTCTTATCCCCGCTATATGCATGGAAAGCTGCCCCATCAACATACTTCGCCGCATCAGGATCATTATATATATTGACAGGATAATTCTTCTGATCGGCAATATTATCATAATTATAATTGTGATCAAACACCCATATTTTTGTATCAATTCCTGCTTCTTCAAATTTCGGTCCCAAGGCAGTCTTAATGAATTCTGCCTGTTCCTGCCAGGTCATATATAGCGATACTGAATTACCCCTGTTCAGTGGTTCATTCTGAATGGTTATTGCATCAATCTTAAAACCTTCCTGATTCATTGCCTGAATGAATCTGACAAAATAGGTAGCATAATCCTGGTAATATGCCGGATTAAGCTGTCCGCTTGTCCATGAATTATATGGTTCCAGATCAATCAGGTTATTTACTTTCATCCATCTTGGACAGGTCCATGGCGATGCAAGTATTTTTACACCAGGATTGATTGCCAGTATTTCTTTAAGAACAGGGAATAAATCCCGCTTATCCAATTCATGGATCTCAAAATTCTCGATACCTGGTATATCACAATGAGTAAATTCATCAAGCGAGAAATCAGAACAGCCCAGGGATATCCTAATGTAGCTGTACCCGGCACCACTAACAGTATCAAAAGTTTCTTTAAGTATCGCCGCCCTGTCTTCAGCACTCATATGAAGAAGGTTATAGCATGAAGAACCCGTTATTGCCACTCCAAATCCCTCAATCTCCTGGAATCTGTCCGACAGATCAAGAAAGATAGTGGTTGCAATGGCCATATTTGGCTTTGTATTGAATTTCAGAGGAATATGCTGGAAAAGCATTGAGCGGTTGGCATATGTAACATACATATCAACATCACCTTCTACAGGCAAAGGATCTGGTGTATTATTCCCATTAGTATTACAGGCATACAGAAAAATACAGATAAAAACTAAACAAAGTGTAACTCCAATACTTTTCATAATGAGGTAAGTATTATATCTTTTCCCATGCCAAAATTGGT
>JBGPAO010000100.1:0-9937 GCA_041480755.1 Bacteroidia bacterium | reverse complement strand
TGAATAAAATAATTTAATATCAATGTAAATTTTATATACTTTAGCCAGAACAATACCAAAATTATCCATTTAATATATTCTTTCATGAAAAACAGACGTGATTTTATCAAAACAACAACTATTCTAACAGCAGGCGCTATATTACTTCCTCAGTTATCGTGTAAATCAGGTAAAAATATTGCCAAGGGAAAAACTCCTGGAAAAGTTATTGGATTGCAGCTCTACACTTTACGGGATCAACTTCCAAAGGATCTGGAAGGTACCTTAAAAAAGGTCGCAGAAATAGGATATAAGAATGTTGAAGGATATGATTACAAAAACAGGATGATCCTTGGTAAAGCTCCTGTTGAATTCAGAAAGATAGTAGAGGATCTGGGAATGAAATTACCCAGTATGCATGTGGTTACTGAGCTGACTACAAGTGCAAGTAGGGTATCTATAATGGATCAATGGAAAACTACAGTGGAAGATATGGCTTCCATTGACGTGAAATATGTCGTCTACGCAATTATTGCTGAAGCAGAGAGAAAGACCCTGGATGACTACAAAAAATGGGCTGAACGGTTTAATCAGTTCGGGGAGATTTGCAAGCAAGCCGGATCACAGTACATATATCACAATCATGATTTTGAATTTAAATCCTTTGACGGGCAGATGGGGTATGATATTTTACTGAAAAATACCGATCCCGACCTTGTAAAATTCGAGATCGATCTTTACTGGATAACAAAAGCAGGACAGGATCCTGTGGCTTATATTGAAAAAAATCCGGGAAGATTTGAATTATACCATATTAAAGACATGGAAAATTCTCCGGGAAGAACTTTCACCGAAGTAGGCCAGGGTACAGTTGATTTTGAAAGAGTTTTTAAAGTAAAGGATATCGCCGGAATGAAATTGTTTTTTGTTGAACAGGATCTTACAAAAATAGACCGGTTCAAAAGTATCAAAATGAGTTTCGATTATTTAAATAACGCGGATTTCGTATAATACTGATCTAAAAGTAAATATACGTGACCTGTTCACATAAATATAATTTCTTGTGACAGGTTCACAGAAAAATAGTTTCTTCTGACCGGCTTACAGATTCGACATCAGGAACCGGTCATTTTTTTTATTATTGCCTGTACTTCCGGATGAGAGGGATTTCGTTGTATGGCCAGACGGATCAGTGAATCAGCACGTTCCAGTTGATTGAGCGTAACATAATTCTTCGCCAGTTTTATCATAATGCCTGCATCATTCGGATCGGCGTTCAACCTTTCTTTAAAAGTGATGGCAGATTTTATAATATTAAGTTTTTTAACATTTCCTTCAAAACCAGGATTATGGTCAATCGCATATTCCAGATAGTGAAGGGATTCCTGGAGATTATCTGAGTTGAGGAAATATCCTGACAGGTTATAAGCGATTTCAGGTAATGAATCCAGCCTGAAACCATATTTTAATTCACTGATAGCTTTTCCCGTTTGCTGCTGTAAACCATAAATTCTCGCCGACATATTATATGGTATTCCTGAATATCGATATTCTATTTTCATTGCTTCAGTCACCCGCAGGGCATCATCATAGAGATTATTTACCAGGTAGTACCGGTAGAGTTCATTCATTGCTTGAGTCCATGTCATTTCCTCCCGGAAAACTTTAAGGGCCAGAGTGTCAGGATAGGAATGTAAAATAAATAATTTTCCCAGCAGATTCCTGTCAAACTTATCATTGCGAAATGGCCATGAATTCGTCAGGACGGTCAGTCCTAATTGTGCATAAACTGAATCAACATGAGTAACAGGCATCTGATTATATGCCACAGCGAAAGGGATCCTGTTATCAGATTCAAGGATCTTATGATCAGCCAATTCAGAATAAAAAGCATCAGCCATAATGAAATAACCTCTGGCATTCGGATGAACATGTTCTGTGATTAAATTATTTCCGATAATGCCATGCTCAGAATGAAATGAAAACACGGAATCCACATCTACCAGGATGAAATCCCATTTATCTGAATTTTCCCTCAGAATTTCATTAAAAGCCTCCGGAGCCCGGAATCTTAGCAAATCAAGGTCTTTCGCTCTTCGGAACATAATTTCCGCCTGCTTATATTCCTGATCAGCATAGAATAACTGCCCTGCCCTGTAATGGGCACCTGCATTATCCTGTTCCTCCTCAATGAGACGCATGATCCCTTCCTTTTCATCTTTGTTTTCCGGATTAAGTTCTGGAACTATGTTTGTACCGGAATAAATAACCGGTTTAGTATCTTTTTCGAGGACTACCTGTGTGCCGGAGGAAATAAACGGTCTCATATCTCTGAGGTTGCTGACAGTGGTACTGATCAGAACCGGTATATTTTTCCGGTTATAGATTTTTATCAGCTTGCCGATGTTTCGCTCAAATTGCCTGATGCCAGCAAAATAGATTTTTGAACCATAGGGGATAGACTGTTCACTGACCATTCTTTCCATGAGTGTCTTATCCGGGCTCAATAAAGCTCCTTTTGATTTTTTTCTGGCAATACCTGTCTGGAGATCCTTAATTAAACTGAATAGCCTGAGATCGTCAAAGACCATATAGAGGTATACTAATCCCTGCATACTGCTGAACTGCTGGGTAGATCCAACACCCAATGCACCATAGTATTCATTCTGACCAGTATAGATCAAAACTGCATCCGGTTCTATTTCCGTTATTTCATCAGCCAGATCAAGAAGGGTATAGGTATTTACCGCAGTAATGGCAGTATTGATAACCTCGATCTCTTTATCCGGACAGGTCATCCTCAGCCTTTGTTCCAGCATGGCCGGGAATGCCCCCCCATGCATATATGGAACTCCTAGTGCAGTGGAAGCGCCCTGAACAACTATCCTGAAAGTCCTTTCATTTTTCTCCTTCCTGAAAGACTGAGATGAAACATTTGGAGCTGCTTCCGGATTTAGAAAATAACGGCGGGCAATCTCATTATTAATTGTAATGAATTCGGGATTCCTGAGATCTTCTTTAAAAAGAGGATAATCATCTCCATATCCTGTAATCCTGAGGATCAATTCCAGTAATATGAGGAGGCAAAATGGAAATAGAACTGCAATCAGGGTAAATAGAAATCTCCTGCCAGGTGACAAAATTCTGCTTTCTGATTTTAATTTTTGATCTTTACGGTCAGACGCCATGAAGATTACATATTTATATGTGGCTCAAAGCCACTGTTAATCAACTCAAATAAAATCCTGTCAAACCTGACACCAATCAGGCATAGTATATTGTTGCAAACCAGAGTTCGACTGAAATCGTGAATCAGTAAACATAAAAACAATCAGATCCTGTTATACCTTCAGGAATATCCTGTATTTGTAAAGAACATATAAAAACACCCAGCAGACTGTCGTATAACCTATGGCTCCAATCAGCGGTTGCCAGTTTTCAGCAAATGATTTTATTATTCCGCCAAAAAAGAACTCTGTACTGCTTGAGAAATTGATTATTCCTGCCTGGAACATATAGATCGTAATTGAATTCATCCCGATCACTATAAAGAAGAATGCCCATTTTTTCCATCCCCAGACATCAATTATCAGGTAAAATAATGCCAGTAAGAGAAGACTCCAGCCACCGGCGTACAGGACAAATGAACTGGTCCACAGATTTTTATTGATCGGGAATGCCAATCCCCATAACAAGCCGGCGCCCAATGAGATAATCCCTGCAATGCCCATCCACAATGCCTTTTTGAGTCCTGATATCCGCTGATACGGTATCCTTAAAAAATTACCGGTGATAGCCCCCATCAACGCTGTTGAGACAGCAGGAATAGTTGAAAGGATTCCTTCCGGATCATGAACTCCACGATACAACCGGCCAGGTAATAACAGGCGGTCGACATAGCCAACAATGCTGCCTTCCATGGTCAGATTTCCTGCTCCATATCCGGGCACAGGAATAAGTGCAAGGATTGCCCAATAAACAAGCAGTATTCCGCCAAACCATGCATACCACCATTTGGGTTTGCTGTTCAGTACAATCAGTGCAGCAAAAAACCAGCCAAGTCCGATCCTGGCCAGTACACTGGCATAACGTATATGTCCCCAGTTAAAATCCAGGAATCCATTGTAGATAATTCCAAAAATTACGAGGATAATCATCCTTGTAAAAATGTGCCGGTAAATTTTAACTTTACTTTCCCCGGCAGCTAATCTTTTATCCATTGAGAATGGCATGGAAACCCCTGCAATAAAGAGAAATAAGGGAAAAATCAGATCATAGAAATGGAAACCATTCCATTCCACATGGTCCATTTGTGTGGCTGCCCAGGTTAAACCTGCAGCCCCCGTCAGGTTGGCCAAAGCAACAATAATCCTCTCACCTCCCATGATCCACAGCATATCAAATCCTCTCAGCGCATCCAGGGAAATAAGCCGGTTGCTTTTACCCTCTGACAGCGGTTCCTGATTTTGAGTTGGTTTTGTATTATCCATACTACAACTATGGTTTAGATCCCGATATTCATCGGGACAAGGTTTACGGTTCAAAGTATAAAGTTAACTGTTTCGTGGTTCGAGGTTCTTATTTCCCACTTTATGTATTTTTTAGAGTTTCGAGTTTAGTTTTTAGTTTAGTTTATAGTATTTAGTGTTTTCCCAGGAAGTTCCTCCCTTCATCGAGCATAATCAGATAATTATCGACGGGTATGTAGTTTGCCACACTGTTGCCGGTTCCCAGACAATAGCCCCCTCCTTCCAGGCACTGGTCGAGGGTGTGCTTGACCCTTTTACGGATCTCATCTTCTCCTGACCGGCAAAGGAAATCTACATCTATCCCTCCAAGGTGTGCAATGCGAGTACCGTATTTTTTATGCACCGATATAACATCTTCAATAGTATCCTCAAAAGAATGTCGAGCGTCGATCTTGACAGTATCGATCAGATCATCAATAATAAGATCAAGTTTACCGCATGAATGAAGCAGATAAGGCCGCCCGGAATCATGAGACATCTGCGCCATCAGTTTATGCCCTGGGAATACAAACTCCCGAAGATCATCCGGACTAATTAACGGTCCTCCTCTGAATCCCATATCATCCGAACCCCATATTATCTTTACACGGCTGAATGTCAACAATTTTGCTATCACCTTTCTATAAATTCCAATCAGAGTATTACTAATATCGGTTACCAGGTCGCGGTTTTCAAATAAAGCATAACATAAAGTTTCATAACCCATCAGCCAGGTAATATACTCTGCAAAATGGGCAAATCCGCCGCTTCCAATAATACACATATCTTCCGGCAGGTTAGCCTGGTACCATTCCAGTGATATGGTGCTTGTTTTATCCGGATCGGGCCACGTGTATTTTTCAAATTCCTGCCTGTTTGTTATGGGACCTTTATGTTCATTAATATATTCCCTGCCCCCTTCTCTTCGGGCCTGGGCTGTATCTGCTGTAACTATGCGTTCAAGGGACATCTCGAAATCATCCAGGCCGCATCTGACATAATCATATCCCAGATACCGCTGTATTGCAATTTCTTTTTTCAATTTAAAATACGGATCACTCCTGCTCAGACCAGATAATAATCCAAACCTTTCGCAAATAACATCTTTGATCTCCTCATCAAGGAACAATTCAATATTATACACTCTTTTCGGCGTGCCTCTTCGCATAATGCAGTCGACCAGGCCCTGCCAATCGGGGCTAAAATTAACTGAGAAATAATCTGATTTAATCATTATTTTGTGAAATACTGTGGTCGGTGGTTCGATTGTTCTTCAATTTTCAAGCAATCCAAAAACATCTTAAGATCGTTGTCATCCCGATGGAGTGTAACGACTGAGGGATCTCGTAATATTCAAAGTGATCTATACTTTAGTTAATCTTAATTGATTACGAGTTCCCTCGGTGGCTATGCCACCTCGGGATGACTTGTCTAATCTATATCATTTGAGATTTTAATTTTAGTCATTCTTTCCTTCCATCCACTCCACCTTTAATTCAGGTCTATGGTCCATTCCGATTATATTCCGGTATAAATCCGGGCGTCGGGCATTCCTGTAACGTAGGCCACTGGCTGATTTTATTTTATCTGCAGTGCATCCGGCAACCACGACTTCATTGCCCAGACTGCGGCACTCGGCCAGTATATCTCCGAATGGATCAAGGATCATTGATCCGCCTCCTTTTAACTGATCATCATCCATACCAATAGGATTGGAGAAGACTATATATATTCCATTATCATAAGCCCGCGCAGGCAACCATCGCAAAAGCCATTCACGGTATTTCCTGCTGTCAAATTCTTTACGAAGCGGTTTTGGATCGTCATGCCTTGCCGCCCACAAAGCAGGATCGACGAATCCCCTTCCCGGCATAGCAGATGGGGTGCATCCTGTAACATGAGGCATGAATATAACATCAGCACCAAGCAGGGTTGTCGCCCTTACATTCTCAATAACATTATTATCATAACAGATCAACATTCCGCATTTTACACCCTCATAACTGAAAGTAACGTACTGATCTCCGGGCGATAACCATTTATTTATAAACGGGTGAAGTTTCCTGAATTTTGCCAGGAGCCCGTCCCTGGTTATGCAGACATAGGTATTATAAAATCTGGTGCCATCTTTTTCCAGCAGTCCGGCCAGGATAGCAATTTTATATCTTGCTGCAAGTCCGGTCAGAAAATCTGTTGCTGGCCCTCCCGGGATTTCCTCCGCAAGTTTATCCATTTCATTTCTGTCCGATCTTCTCAGAAAAGCATAACCGGTTACGCACATTTCATGGAAACTCACCATGGAAGCATTACGGGCAGCTGCAAGGGTAGTCAGCTCTTCAATTTTTTTCAGGTTATAAGCTTTATCCCCGCTTCTGTGCTCAAACTGTGCAGTCCCTATCAGAATATCCTTCATGGACTATATTTATTAAATTAAATCATTTCACTCCCAGCATCGGGAATAATCTTAGTATTTCCTTTTCATCAGGCCGTTTTCCAAATTCGCAAATTTCGAAAGCTTCAAAATATTTTACCTGGGATCCTTTTTTATCTCCATACCATTTTACAAGGGTTTCTCTTACATCATCGGGAACGCTACCGTTGTATCTCCGGGCTATGAAATCAAGCCGGGCTTTTTCGTCCTTCGGCACTTTGTCCAGCATCCCGGCAGTCCAGGGCAGCCATTCAAAAAACTGCGATTCGTGAGCGGCCATGGCATAAATCTTCTGGTCAATTACATCATCTATGGCTACTGCTATGTCAGGATGAAAAGGATTAGGCTTTTGAAAATTATCCTGAGTATAAAGAAAAACAGGATTAGCGCTTAACGGGGGCGTTTCAGGTACAATATTAGGGACAATCACCAAATAGGCAGCATCCTGGACAAGCATAGCCGTGTACCTGTGATCAGGATGATAATCATTAGGCCGGTGGGTGATTACAACATCTGCTTTCCATTCGCGAATAAGCTTAATGATATCTTTTCTGATCTTAAGATCCGGAACCAGTTCTCCATCATGATTATCAAGAACCTCATATTCCACACCGAATCTCCGGCCGGCTTCCATTGCTTCTGCCATTCTTCTTTTAGCCAGGGCCCCGCCTCCCATTTCCTGATGTCCGGCATCGCCGTTGGTAACAGAAACAAACTTAACAGCATGTCCCATTTTTGACCATAGAATGGCTGTTCCGCCAACATCTCCGTCACAATCATCAGGATGGGCTCCAAACACAATTATTCTTAATTTTTCCTGTTGGGCATGAATTGTAAAAACCATACCCGAAACAAAACACAGAAGAATGAGAAGTTTTTTCATAGTTTATTGGTTTTAACTCTTGGAGCTTTATTTAACCCTTGGAGGGTTATAAGAGCTCCAAGGGTGGATTTAAAACATATTAACCGATGTTCCTCCGTCAACCGCAATACATTGCCCTGTAATATATGAAGCCGCGGGCATACAAAGAAAAGCGGCAACAGCAGCTATTTCATCGGGCTCTCCAAGCCTCCCCATCGGGGTCTTCTTAAGTATTTCCGCAAGATAATCCTTATTCTTAAGCAATAGTTCGACCATGGGTGTTTTAATATACCAGGGAGCGATTGTATTTACATGGATATTGTCAGCCGCCCATTCCACTGCAAGATTTTTCGCCAGCTGAATTGTAGCTGCTTTTGTAGTTCCATATACTGCTCCGGTTCTTACGTGATCAATCCCTGCAACAGAAGAAATAAAGATTATGTTTCCCTGCTTCGATTTACGCAACATCGGATAGAACTTGCGTGAAAGCTCAAGTGCTGTGCGATAATTTATTTCGATGAGTGAGCTGATTTCATCATCAGTATATTCGGTTATCTTTTTACGGATATTTGTCCCGGCATTATTGATATAAATATCCAGTTGTGCCCATTTTTTCCTTATTTCCTCAGCTATCATTTCCCGCTCTTCAGGTTTGGTCACATCTGCAATGATTCCTTTCACTCCGGGGTATGAAAGGGTCAGTTCCTGCTCTGTTTTCAGGACATCTGAAGGTGTCCGGGCCGCAAACATCACTTCAGCACCCAGACTAAGGAATTCCTTTACAATGGCAAGACCAATACCTTTTGTACCGCCTGTTACGAAGGCCTTTTTACCATTAAGGGACCATTTAGTATTCATATGTATCTTTTTTCTAAACCTTGGAGCTATTTAGAAAGCTCCAAGGTTTTTAGACGTTGCTTTTATCAGTTCCCATGCCTTATTGACATGCTTCTCCTGAACATATGTTTGCGCGATTACCATCCGGAGTGTGACCAAACCTTTCACTTTTGTATGGGTAATATAAATTTCACCTGATTCATTCAATTTATGCATGAGTTTCTGGTTGATCTGGTTCATCTCCTCAGCATTGCTTATTTGTCCTGGCTGATAGCGGAAACATACAACATTAAGATGCTGGGGTTCAAACAAGATAAAATCGCCCGATTCCTTTATTTTTTCTGCCAGGTTTTTAGCCAGTGTAATATGTTCATTGACTTTTTCTTTTATTCCGTCAACCCCAAAGTTCCGGATTACAAACCACAGTTTTAATGCCCTGAACCTCCTTCCCATTTGAATCCCCCAATCACGGTAATCATTTACCATTCCCCGTGTCCTTGTCTTAAGATATTCCGGAAGAATTTCAAATGTTTTCAGTAATGCTTCCTTATCTTTTACAAAATATGCAGAGCAATCAAAATTTGTGAACATCCATTTATGCGGATTAAAAACGAAACTATCAGCCTGTTCAATCCCGATTGTCATCCACCGGTTTTCTGGCAAAACCAATGCAGTTCCGGCGAAAGCTGCATCCACATGGAGCCACAGTTTAAATTCTTCACAAATCTGTGCAATGCTGTGAAGGGGATCAATAGCCAGAGTCCCTGTCGTTCCAAGGGTTGCAACAACACAAAATGGTTTGAATCCCTGGTCCAGGTCATTCTCAATAGCTTCCCTGAGCCTGTCAGATTTCATTGCGAGTGTTTCATCCACCTCAACCTTGACAAGATTCTTTCTCCCAAGTCCTGCAATTTTAACTGCCTTTTCAATGGAAGAATGAGTCTCTGTACTGCAATACAAACGTAATTTTTCAGTCCCTGTAAAACCCTGTTCATTAATGCTGTAATCAGTACATCTCTCCCTTGCTGTCAAAATAGCCACAAGAGTTGCGGTAGATGCGGTATCCTGAATAACACCTTCAAAATTTGCTGGCAGGTCGATCATGGATCTGAGCCAGTTCATCACTTTCTCCTCAAGTTCAGCTGCAGCTGGCGAAGTTTCCCAGATCATGCACTGAGAAGCCATTGCGGCTGTGAGCATTTCAGCAAGGATAGATGGATAGCTTGTATTGGCAGTAAAATAGGCAAAAAAATTCGGATGCTGCCAGTGTGTTATTCCAGGAAGGATACCGAATTGAAAATCCATTAATATCTTATCCAT
>JBGPAO010000099.1:0-9947 GCA_041480755.1 Bacteroidia bacterium | reverse complement strand
GTTTTATATTTTGGGATTTTAATATCATTCTCGGCAGTGTCTTTCATCACATTTCCCTTTGCATCCAGAACATAATCGAAACCATCCTGGACTTCCTTTTTATACATTTTATCAGATTCTTTTACATTATCAGGTGAAACCATTATTGATTCAAGGTTAACAAAAATGGTATAATCATAATTTGTCTGAGCATCAAGATCTTTAAAATGGTATTCGACCCAGGGTGACTGAAGGTTATCAGTGTTTATTTCAAGCAGATCCTCCATAAATACAGGATCAAGATTAATATGAGACATATTATTCACAAGGACCAGCGCCCGGCTCATTCCTTTGAACTGTGCCTCTTCAATCATATTGTCAATATCCAGATACTGTCCTCCCGTATATTTGCTGGCCTTCATCAGTTCATCATAAGCCTGACGGTAACCCTCCTTGGTATTGAGCTTCATTAATTGCTGAGCATTCTGATAAAAATAATCTGCAGCTTTATTTTTTGCAGAAATAATCTCAGCATCATAATCCACATATGGATAGTCAATGTATCGTCCATCTATATTAAGTGGAAGTATCGTACGTACAAGACTTTGCCTGTTTTGAAGACTTGAATAGAGGATAAATACCTCGTCCCAGTTGTTCGGATTATTTTCCCTTTTGAGGTACTTAATACGCTCATTGTCTCTTTCATTTGCAATCTTGTAACAACGGTCAAGAATATCTGCCTGCTTTGCATTATTAGGATTTTTTCTAAGCTCTTTCACAGATTTGTTGATAGCCCCGTCATAATTTCCTCTTTGCATAAGTTTTTTAGATGAGGTGCACGATGACAGGAGCAATGCCACTGTTAAAAGATAGGCTATTTTCTTCATGGTTAAGGATTATTTATATCTGCAAAATAATAAAAAAACCCTGATTGACTATCAGGGTTTTATTAACTGTTTATCAGTAGTTATTTAAAATACAAAATTAATAGGAAATGTAAATTGCACCTTGACAGGTTTCCCCCTTTGTCTGCCCGGTTCCCATTTAGGAGATGACATTATCACCCTGATAGCTTCCTGATCAAGCACCGGATCGACACCCTTGATAACAACTGCATCTACAACTTCACCCTTTGAATTAACCGCAAACTGTACATACACCCTTCCGCCAATCCCTTTCTTAGCAGCAGTCTCAGGATATTTTAAATTCCGTGCGATCCATTCCCTGAATCCTTCCTGGCCTTTGCCCATAAAACTTGGCATATCTTCAACAACAAAGAAAATTTCTTCATCAAGAACCTCATCTCCTTCAGAAAAATCAACTATGTCAATATCCATTTGTTGATCAGACTCAGCATCCTCAACTCTCAACTCGTCCTTAATTTGAACATTATCTTCTACGATATTAAGGACATCCGTCACTTTGGGTGACACCGGGGGAGGCGGCGGAGCCACTTCCTGCTGTCTTGTTATTGGAATTATTTCTTCTGTAAGATTCATATTCACAATTGTTCCCAGGGAGCTGACTGTCTGCGTGCGGCTGGTCCATTCAAAAGCAATAAGGGTTATAGTAAGGACAATAACAAGTCCCAATTGAAAGAAAATACCTTTTTTTCTCTCCAGGTCTGCCTTATCTGCCTTTTTCTTTCCCATTTTATGAATTAAAAAACTTCAAAAGATAATGAAATTAGTCTGCAAATTTAACATTTAAAAACGTTGGATCACAGTAAGATGTTGTATTCTTTTCCATCAATGGGAATCTCATTGACTGTTTATATAATTTTTTGTCAGATAGTTATTTAAATTTACAATATTAATTCCCGTATTATCATGAATTTATTTAAAATCCTATCCGTCGCTTTATTTATAACTATTTCAAATCAAATAAGTTCTCATATCCCGGCTATGGTCATTCACAAATGGGAAGTTCTGACAATTGGCTTCAGAACTCAAAGTGATTATAAAAATCCATATGAAGATATTCCGGTAAATAAAAACAATGATCTGTTAAAAGTAATTTTTACAGGAACCAGCGGAGATGCTCTTGATAAACAAATTTCCTTAATTGGTTTTTGGTATGGAGGAAAGGAATGGAAAGTGAATTTTGTTTCTCCCTGTACCGGGAAATGGAAATATAAAAGTTATTCATCAGATAAAAGTCTCGATGGTAAAACAGGCAGTTTTGAAGTCGTCGAATGGAGTGACCAGGAAAAATTATCAAATTTTACCCGCAGGGGATTTGTTCGTGTTAACAGGACTGGACCCTCAGCGGGACATTTTTTTGAATATTCAGACGGAACGCCTTTTTTATGGATTGGCGATACCTGGTGGAACTGGACTAAAAAGAACATTCATTTTGAAACCTTTAAAGAACTTGTGGATGACAGGGCACAGAAAGGATTTAACATCGGGCAGCTCTTCATACCAGGGAACGGCGGCCAGGAAAGTTCATCACTTGACCGTACATATACAATTCTTGACACCACGCATATAAGGAAGATTGAGGAGATGATCCGGTATGCAAATTCCAGGGGAATAACAGTCTGGATTCATGGCTGGTGGAGCCGGGAAAATATGAATACAAGGATCAGTGAAGAAAATATTAAAAGGTGGTGGCGCTACCTCATACACAGGTTCGGTGCCTATAATGTGATATGGGTAATGGCGGGTGAATACAATATGTATAATTATGGGGGATTTCCCCTTGATTTCTGGAAAGATCTCGGCAGAATGATTAACGAAGAAGATCCTTATGAACGAATCATCAGTGTGCATAATACTCCTCCATTCTGGGACGGAGGAGCAGATGCACCGCAATGGTCTACCGGAAGTGTTCTGCACGAGGAAGAATGGCTGGATTATAACCAATGCCAGGTTGGACACGGAAGATATGCGAATGAAATGATCCCCATAATTATATCAGCAGATTATAAAAGAAATCCGGCAAAACCGGTTGTTGTCACTGAACCCTGGTACGAATTTGTGGAAGGGAATCCTACCGGAATGGATATAAGGTTTGCAGCATGGTCATCAATACTTTCCGGGTCAGCCGGACATACATATGGAGGGGGTCATGTATGGTGGGCACATGTTCCGGAATCTCCTGCAAGTACAGGAAGCTGGCCCCTGGAAGTCGGATTTGACCGGACTACCTATGATTATGAAGGGGCGGTTTCAATGGGAATACTATCAAATTTTTTCAAAGAGATTGAATGGTGGAATATGGAACCTCATCCCGAGTTAATTCTGGAATATCCACAACCTTTTTGCCTGGCCAGACCAGGTGAAGAATATCTTATATATCTCCGTTATGGCGGTTCACCTGTAATAAACCTGAAAACTGTCGCAAACGAAAAGGAGTATTCTTTCTTCTGGTTTAATCCGGCCAGTGGCACAAGAACTGAAACTCAGGTCATTAAAGGGAAAGAGTTTATCAGACTTAACTGTCCTGAAATGTATCCGGGTGTCACAGATCTGAGGGACTGGGTATTGTATATTAAAAGTAATGATTGATATAGTTTAAATGATTTTAAACCATGAATAAATCGAATATCAGTAAATTATTTATAATACTTTTTTCGTGTATATGTTTATTGGGATCACATAATACTGATGCAGAAATCAAAATCCTCAGCAACGGGGATAAAATATCCTGGGATGGAAGCTATTATGATTTCCGAGATTCCGCAGGCATACAGATGATCAAAATGTGGATTCCTCCTAATATAAAGACAATCAGAGGTGTTTTCATATCAGGCCATGGTGGAGGCGGAGGAGACAGCAGAAATTTCGCTCGCGATGAAAATATACGTGCATTTGCCATGCGGTTAGGATTTGCCGTTGCAGGTTTGCATAATTTCCCGGGCCGGTGGGCCTATGAGAGTGGAGCGCAGGTATTTTTTAACGCACTGGATGAATTCTCAAAAATAGGAACCCACCCCGAAATTGCCAATTTGCCTTTCGTTATGTATGGAAGTTCAAATGGAGGAGCTGCAACCTATGGATTTGTTAATTATGCCCCCGAACGTGCCATATGTTTCGTTACCAATGTTTCGGCAGGAGGAAGTCCAGCTAATCCGGTAGATGCTGCACTAAAAGTGCCAGGTATTTTTATTATGGGGAAATTTGATGCTCTTATCGGAGAAAGAGGAATCACCAGGACCGATGAACTCCTGAAATATGCCAGATCAAAAGGCGCTCTCTGGTGCTGGGCCATGGAACTTAAAGGACATGAAGACGGTGCTTCATTCGATGTATACATGAAACTTGTTGAACAGGTTGTCGCCGCCCGTTATCCGCAAACCAAAGGTCCTTCAAAAGGCATTGTAAAGCTTCTTGACATACCGGAAGAATCCGGCTGGCTTGTCGATTATAGTTCCTGGGATAGCGGATTGACCTATGTGTCTTCTTATAAAGATTTTAAAGGTGACAGGCAAAGTGTCGGCTGGGTGCTAAATAAGGACATCGCATATGTCTATAGAAGTCTCGCAACCCATCATAATCCTCTGAAAGTCAAAGTCAGGGAATTTGATCGCACCTATAATCCAAATACGGATCCTGGCACAATGTTCAGCCTTGGAGGTCCTGTTGCTAATCCGGGTGAACAGATTACTGTTGAATGTGACGTGGAGAATTTCCCTGAGTGGAATAAAATTGAATTTTTTAACGGATCAGTAAAAGTAGGTGAAGTCAGTTCCGGGAACAATGCTTCAATAACGACTCACCTTGATCCTGAAAATCTTGTATACTGCATAACCGCTCTGGCAACAGATAAAGCAGGAAATCAAAGAACCTGTGCCCCCTTGCATTTCTTTGTAAGTGATCCATCATTAAAATGGGACATAAAAGGACCTCAACCTGTTTTTTCTGTCAAAAAAACCAATGCGGGATCAAAAAATGCAGGGAAAAATATAGAAAGTCCCTTTCCTGATCCTGATGACAGTGTGCTGGTTGCATATGGACTTACCCCGGAGATGGAAAAACAGTTTTCAGGTAATGACAACAAGGTTTCGGAATTCTGGAATATGTTGGATGAAAGTAAGGATTGTATCAGAATGACAGCACGGAGGAACGCAACCGAAGGTGCAAACTTCAATGGTGTTTTATCTCATGATTGTAATATGGATGTTAAGGCCGCATACGGAGCTGATGGAATTTACCTGTTATTTGAAATCAATGATGATAATGATGTGGCATGGCCAAACAAATTTGCAGGAACAGAAAATGAACAGTTCTATCTGAATTTTGATGCAGCAGATGTGATAATGGACAGCCGTTCTGTTGAAAATATCTGCAGGCCGGAAAATTTGGATTTGTTTATCTCCAGATCATATGGTTTAACATCCACAACCAAACAATATCAGGTTGCCTGTGGAACAGAAAAGGAAAGACCTTCAGGTTTTCACCGTACTATACCCGATCCATGGGATATGTATCCTGTTTATTTTACTTTTAATGATGCCAGATTGCAGCTTGGTCTTCAGATTGAAAATATCAAAACCGATTATTATTATAAAGTCCAGGAATGGTTCATTCCATGGAGCGAGTATGGAAAAGGTTTTCCTGGAGAACCGGATGCCGGGACAAGATTTGGTTTTGCATGCGGTTATAACGATCGTGATGAAGGGGAACATTTTCCGCCTGGAGTGACGACCAGTGGAGGCACTGTTCAGGCATCAAATTCAATCCGGTGGATAGGGAGAACCGATCCCTGGGGATCCGGCCCTGATTCCGGGAAACCCCCTTACGCATGGGGAGAAATTGAGATCGGACCTATGCTGAAATGAAATGGCAGCGTATTGTTCGAATCTCCTGTTCGTTCTCTCATAATTTTCCGTGAGTTCCCATCTTGCCAGGAATGGTTTCTGAAAGATAAATAATTAATTCTACAACCAGTTTTAATAATGTTTTTGTCAGTTTAAGGATGTATTGTTATCTTTCGGAAAGTGATTACCATTGAAATTTTTTATTTAAATCTTAAAATCCATTATTATGAAAATTTTTATCCTTCATGACAGAATTAAAATCAAAGCGGCCTTCATTATGCCGTTTATAGTTTTACTGAATATACTCTTTTCTGGTAATATCTGGGCCCAGCGGATAACTGTTGATGGCAATACTTTTAAGGTTTACGGAAAAGAAATTTTTATGAACGGGGTTAATACTCCATGGGATCACTGGAACGATTTCGGAGGTAATTATGACCATAGTTTCTGGGACACGGAATTTCAGAAAATCCGGCAGGCAGGAGGCAATTCATCAAGGATATGGATCAGCTGTAATGGTGATGTGGGAATTGACATTAGTGAGACGGGGCTGGTCAGCGGCGCCACGCAGGATCACTGGGAAGATCTTGATGATATGTTTGCCTTAGCAGCCGAACATCAGGTATATATAATGGCTACGCTGATATCATTTGATCATACAAAAAATACATATAAAAAATATCAGTCCTGGCGGAACATGCTGAAAGATGCAGCTAATGTAAACAGCTATGTAACTAACTATGTAATTCCATTCATTAACCGTTATAAAGACAATCCATATCTCTGGTGCATTGATGTATGTAATGAGATTGAATGGATGCATGATAACACCGAATGCGGTAATATCCCATGGGAAAACCTGCAGTATTTTATTGCCAGAGTAGCGGCGGCTGTACACGAAAACAGTGAAGTGCTGGTTACAATGGGCAGCGCTGCTGTTAAATGGAATGGCACTTGCCCGGAATGTATAGGCAATTTCTATAGTGATCAGAATTTACAGGCACAATTCAATTCCACGAAGGCATTTCTGGATTTCTATTCGCCTCATTTTTATGGATTGACAGTCCGTTATTTTGGCAATTTTGCACTTGACAAAACGCCTGATTATTATGGTATTAATGACCGTCCTTGCATGGTTGGCGAAAATCCTGCAAAAGGTGTTTTTGACCAGGATACTTCAAGGCATAATATACTTGTTATTCCTATCAGTGAAGCTTACATCAAGACTTACCAGCAGGGCTGGAAAGGACTGTTGGTATGGACATCAAATGGTGTTGACAGGAACGGCACTCTGATGGATTGTACTGTTGGACTGACTGCTTTTCAGAAACAATATCCTGACCTGGTTTCGCCAAAGCCCTGAGAAAACTTAATAATTTAAAGTAGAAATCACAAAGCCCAGTAACCTGACGGTTGCTGGGCTTTATGGAGGCAAGCGGACAATTATCGAACACCTGGAAGAGGATATACAGAGGCTAATAATCTTTGATTTGGAGGATTCCAGCCTGAAATAAATCATCCGAGGACTGTACCATGGATCTACTTTTTTGCTATTGTACTACAATCTTTTGTACACTTATTGTTACAATATTGCAACAGTTTTTTACAAAATTACTTTAAAATTAGCTGGACAACTTGCACATGTATGCTTTCATTTGTCATTGCATATCCGTAATGCTATATCAATAGGATAGGGAGGGGTTATTACTTTAAGATTTCCTCCTGCCCAGGTAAGCCTTTCTGAACCTTTCACAGCTCCAGAAACTGGATCAATCCATTCCACAAAATAGACTCCCACAGGAATATCATTCAAGGTCAGCGTATCATGATAATTCCCGGGTTTGGGCATAAAGTGCGCTCCCCATTCTCCTTCATATGCACCATGAAACAAATAAAATACATACTGTTTCCCGTTTTCTGCAAGGCCATTGGCAAATGCACCATTAGGAATTCCGCTGAAATTTGTGAAACTTGATAATCCAGTCAAATCAAGGTAATTCATGAATTCTTTCAGTACTTTTTTCTGTGGAGCTATTTTACTTTGAGTATTAACACCGCCGGTTTCATGTCCCCGGTAATATTCTCCGTTCAGATTTATACTTCCAGCGCCTCCTCCAAGCATAAACCACCATCCCTCAATGCGGACAGCATCAACAGTATAGGCATTCTTTGTCAGACTGGAACCAAAATAATTCGATTCAACATTGATTATTGGCTTATTGTTCTTATAATTCAGATTTAGGGCTTTTTCAGCCGGCTTTATATATTCGGTAGGTAACCACTTGCACCAGGATTCGTTCGATAAATCTGGTGAGAAGTTTTGCACAGTTTGTCCAAGAAGGTGTTTTTTATGAAGCGATTCTTCTGCCTGAAGGTAAGCCTCACTCATTAAATTTATCCATGGTACAATTAAGCTGTCAGAGTTATTAATAATACTACCGTCCGGCAAACCTTGCAAAGATGGTTCATCGCAAATGTCAAAGATCAAATTGTCATACTCATACAATTCAGTAACAATTTTTTTGATGTAAGCTTTCTGATATTTAATTACTGCTTGATTACGGTTATCAATTGTAGTAAACAATCCACAGTCTTCAGCCTCATATTGTCCCACATTTTGGATATTGTTTCCATGATACATGGCCATTAATGGCCAACAATCTGCATACATGCCATTGAAGAAGGCGATTTCAACAATGATATCTTTCTTCCGGGCAAGCTCCACAAAAGCTTTCAGACGGATGAAGTATTGAGGATTCCAACTATCTAGATCATATTTGTAAGAGGGCTGTCCAGATTCTGCCAATAAAGGATTAGCATTTGTCTGGTTAGATATGGCCCAGGGAAGAAGCTGCCGGCCCCGGCGAGGCCCCAGCGGATTACCTGGAAGATATTTATCAGGTGGCTCAAACATTCCTCCAGGATAAATCCGGGTCAGATTCATGCCGTTATTTGCGAGGTACTCCAAATACCTCTCAAAGTCAAAATCTTTATCGATAACGGCTCCATAATGGTGATCTGAGGTAATAAGAACAATGGGGTTATCTTTGTAAAAAAAATAATGCGGATTGGCAGGATAAACCTGAATGGGAGCATTAGTACAGGCAATTGTTATCATGAAAAATACAAATGCGATTCCGGGAAATACAATTTGTTTTTTCATATAGTACTTTTTATCTGCTTACAATACAGGTTGAACTACGATTAAAGTTAAAGCAAAATCAATGAATATGCAAGTGATCATCTACAATGGACATACCCCAATAATCTTAATTATAATTCTGAAATCCATTGTATGGCTTGACTTTCAAAAGATACTGTATTAGCACCTAGAATAGTTGGATAAACATAGATATAGACAGAATAGCAGACTTCTTGAACAAAAACGTCATTCCGATCGTCGACCAAATAAAAAAACCCTTGCAGATCATTGATTTTTAAGGGCTTGCATTTTGAGACGTGGTCAAGTCATTTTGAGAATATAAATCGTAATCCCTCGTAGGTACTTCTTAATGGTGCAATTTCATGCCTTTCAGTCGTATCTTGCCTGAACTCCCAGATCAGACCAATCGGGGCTTCTTTTTTAATAACTTCAATGGTTTCCTTTACGAGCATAAATTCCGGTTCGTTAGAGAGTGTGATATAAAGTTGTTTTTTTAATTGTGGATTTGTTTTTAAAAAATCTTCGATTTTTGTTAACATAATTTGTTCATCCCAATACATGCTGGGACTAACAGCGATATAGGCATCGAAAAGTGATGTGTCAGCAATGAATGCGTACATTGTGAACATCCCACTGATTGAATGACCTTCCAAAATTCTGAATGGTTGTGTATTATAGTTTTGATCAATAAATGGCATCAATTCTTCCCTTAAAAATTTCAGAAAATTATCCCCGCCTCCGCCAATATCAAATTTCCTGTCATGTGTTGGTGTTAAATCCCTCATTCTGTCTGTATTGGGAAGTCCTATCACAATTATTCCCGGAATAATTTTCCATCTGGAAAGAATATCAACAACTCCACATACAGGTTTAAAATTTATCTCGGCATCAAATAAATATAGGACAGGAAATGACTCCTGGTCTTTCTGATAATCATCAGGAAGATAAATAAAAATTGTTCTTTTTTCGTTTAATATTTTTGAATTGAATTGAATTGAATAACCAATATTTATTGCTGCAATACTATCCTGGGGAGTATCC
>JBGPAO010000098.1:0-10172 GCA_041480755.1 Bacteroidia bacterium | reverse complement strand
TCTGAGGACCTTCATCTTCTCTTCTTAAAGGCTCTTCCGGAGGACTTCCCATCAGAAAACTTCCTCCAGGTATCGCAACCATTTTGAAACTGACACCTGTTCCTGGAATATATTCAGTAAAATTTTCGAATCCCGATATCAGGGCAGGTTTAGTAAAAATTGTATCTGCCTTTTCTTCTTTACCAAAATTTACATTCTTAGCATGGATTATATTTTCGGAGTAATGGCCAACCTGAAGATGGCAATTAATACAATGAACATCTCCATTATACTGATTATAATAAAGATGTGCATCTTCACCTTCTTTTGAAAGTCCCGTAGTAAAAAGGTTTTTATGGCATTCGATACATGCACTGAGGTAAGTATGACGGGCGGCAATTTCCGGACGCGATTTTTCTTCCCAGTTAATCTTAGTTATATCCTTAAAAATGGCTCCGTACACATCCCTGGTTCCGGTTTTTATTTTCTCGGTCAGATATCCCTGTCCATGTGGGGGAAGATGACATTCTACACAATGTACGACAATACCCCTTTGATTATCATAGTGGGTTGATCTTATCCAGGTCTGATTTGAATGAGGGTGGACATGACACCTGTTACAAAAATCATCTTTGGATGTATATACAACCGCTTTATTACCTGCAAAGATCAGTAAAGAAGCAATAATGGCACTGGTTATAATAATAAACCACTTTCTGCCTGTAAAACTGAGGACCATCTTTGGAGTATTTGGGGAATTATTCCCCTGAGTAATTATCTATTAAAGAAAATAAAATTAAATCATTCTGTCAATCACTTGCACCACTCTTTAACTATTTAGACATATTCTAAAAGAAGTTTCCCCCTGACCCCAAACCCATACTAACTGAGGACACTGTCCTGATGAATATCAGGCCCTAAACTGAGAACCGAGAACCGAGAACTATTCCTCACCCTTACCCACCACACCCACACTAACTTTGAACTTAGAACCCGGAACTTAGAACCCGGAACTTCCTCAGTACCCCACGGCCATACCGTCCTTTCTCGATTCTGAGGCACCATAATAAACTCCGTTTTCAGCATCGTACATTATGGCCTGATAGCCTCCATATCCTCCGACATCATATTGAATAGTATGTCCCATTTTTACCAGTTCACGTATTGGTTCATAGTCAAATCCTGATTCAAGTAGTACAATACCACCATCCTGCATTTTTTCCCCGGTAGGTTCTGAAGAACCTATGTGGTGCACCCTTGGCGCATCTCCTGCCTCCTGGAGGTTCATCTCAAAATCAATAATATTTACCAGAACCTGCACATGGCCCTGAGGCTGCATATCTCCGCCCATTACGCCAAAACTGATATATGGTTTGCCATCCTTTGTTACAAAACCGGGTATTATGGTATGAAATGGCCGTTTGCCTGGAGCATAGCAATTATTATGACCTTTTTCCAGACTGAACAATTCTCCCCTGTCCTGCAGAATAAATCCCAGTCCCGGAGGAGTCATACCTGATCCCATTCCCCGGTAATTGCTTTGTATTAATGAGACCATATTCCCCTGGTTATCTGCGACTGTCAGGTATATTGTATTTCCTGGTTCAGGGTCCCCGGCTTCATATAATCTTCCAGCCCTGTCAGGATTGATAAGTTTTCTTCTTTCAGCTGCATATTCTTTAGAGATAAGTTCTTCCACAGGTATTTTGCTGAAATCCGGATCTGCATAATATTTTGCCCTGTCTTCAAAGGCTAGTTTTTTTGCTTCAATAAATAAGTGAAGGTATTCCTTACTTCCAAAGCCCATCGATTTTATATCATATCCCTCAAGGATGTTCATGATCTGAAGTGTTGCAATTCCCTGTCCGTTTGGAGGAAGTTCCCAGATATCAAATCCACGGTAATTCACCGATACAGGTTCTACCCATTCCGATCTTTGAGCGGCAAGGTCATTATAAGTCAGGAATCCCCCCTGATCTTTCATATATGCTGCAATTGTTCTTGCTATATCTCCCTTGTAAAACGCATCCCTTCCGCCTGATGCAATTTTTTCCAGCGTATTTGCCAGCCCTGGATTCCTGAAAATTTCTCCTTTCCGGGGTGTCTTTCCTCCGGGCATGAATGTCTCACTGAAACCCGGATACTGTTGTAATCTATCCGCGCTAAGTTCCATATAGTATGCTATCTGCTCAGAGACAGGGAATCCTTCCCGTGCATAAGTTATAGCAGGCGCAAGTATTTTATCCATAGGCAGTGATCCGAATTTATCATGCATTTCAAACCAGCCATCCACACAACCTGGCACCGATACAGGTAAAGGGCCGTAGGCAGGTATTTTTGAATATCCATTTTTTATAAAATAATCCAGTGTCAGGGATAAAGGTGACCGGCCGGATGCATTAAGCCCGTAAAGTTTTGATGTCTTTGCATCCCAAATGATTGCAAACAGGTCTCCTCCCGGGCCGCAGCCGGTAGGCTCTGTCAGTGCCATCATTGCATTTGCAGCGATGGCAGCATCAATGGCATTCCCACCCTGTTTAAGGATATCTATTGCGGCCATAGTAGCCAGCGGCTGGCTTGTGGCCGCCATTCCATGACTTGCTATCACCTCCGAGCGCGTAGCAAAGTTTTTGCCCGTTATACGATCCTGCGCATTTATCAATATAAATGACATTAGCAGACCTAATGATAATAAAATGCGTCTGGTGTGTTTTAAAGTTTCTTTATTCATTTTAACTTTTTTTAATAAAGTTTTTATTTGCCTGTGAATGTTTTTTTGCAACTTTATTGAAGATTCTGCAATTTAAATAATCGACGCTCCATTCCAAAACGAAAACATCTGTCATGTTTACATACAATCCGTGCAGGGAATCTGAATCCAGCAGAATCTTTGAGGAATGAATAGATAGAATGGGGTTACTCCTTCTTTCTATAGACTCTTACCCAGTCGACATCCATGCTTGCGGGCAGCATGTGATCCGGGACCGGGTCTGAGATGCCGGAGCTGAATCCGATATACATCGGATCCTGAGGTATACCCTGGGTCTGGGTCAGTGCCTCCAGATCATTTACTTTCCAGACCAGTTTATCCGGGGTCCATTCAAGAGTGTAGATAAAATAATCAGAACTGAATTTTGAGCCGCCTTTTTTATACGTCTTCTTATTTGTACCACCTTTTTCGCTTATATTTCCCCAGAAATTACCAAAGTGGATTTTGTTCTTTTCAAGCCTGGCAACATCAACATGAGGAAGGATTTTTTCAGCAACCATCCATACACCTTGTTTTACAAGGGTATTTGAGAACCGGACCTTTGCTTTGAATACACCATATTTCTGGCGAAAGCTTTTAGAAGTATTTACCAGGCCTGATGTATAATTAAATTGCTGTTTCTGGAAACCCAGTGGAGGATTCCAGATTTTTCCCTCAGCATTTTCTTTACGTGTGGTTATTCTCAGCACACTGTCTTTGATCTCCAGATTTTTGCCGCGAGTGTTCAGATGTTTATCGCCAGGTAATGAATAGGTATCTTTCAGGATGGCGTCGCCCCAGAAATAATTATTAAGCCATGATTTAGGATTAAGTTTGCCATCTTTGAAATCATCTTCAAATGTCATTTCCCAGTCAGTGATCTTATGAAAGTCATTTTCTTTTTTAAGCCTGAAATACCAGTTGATTTTTTCAGATTTTTTAAGGTTCAGGTACTCCTGTTCCTGTTTGTATTCTTCTGATTGCTCGTATTTTTTCTGCGGGCTGAGCGCCATAAAATTCTTGACCTTTATAAAGGCTTCTGAATTCACAAACTTTTCAATATCTTTATATTTCGCAATTTCTTCAGATCCGTCAAGCCTCTTAAAATTTTCAAGCTGTGATGATATCTTAAATTTAAAATAATTTCTTATGGATGGGGATTTCTGCAGTTGTAGGTATTCCTGTTCTTTACCATATGCGGCTGTATTTCTGAAATCCTTGCCGGCCTGCTGCCTGTCATTGTAGAACTCTTTGGAATTGACATATTCAGCCAGCTTTTCATATTTCTTTAAATCTTCTGATCCATCAATTCTTTGATATTCAGCAAATTCCTTTGAAGCCCTGGTCTTGTAATAAGACTGGATATGTTTTGCTTTTTTCATCCTGAGATATTCCTGAAGTTTCCTGTATTCTTCAGTCTGGTTGAATTTCTGTGCTTTAATGCTTTTCTTTTTATGATCAAAGTCACTTGTATTGATCATTTTATCAAGCTCTTCATATCTTTTCAGCTCCTCTGAATTCACGTACTCATTGAAATCATTATAGTCTTTTATCAATGCAGCTTCTTCTGCTTCAATTTTTGCTGTGGGTGGAAACATCCCAAGCATGAACTTTAAACTGGCCATATTTTTTAGAATTGAATGCTGTTAATAAAGTATTTAAAGATATAAAAAAAATATAATTCAGTCAGAATTATTTACCAGATACGGCGTATCCTTCCTTCAAAATAATAATATATCCCGATAGAAATTACCAGCTGCTGGTATCTGCTCAGCACATATTCTATCTGGGCAAATGCGTTTACATTGCCCTCAACTATCATTTCGATCCCTGTTCCGATTCCAATACCCGGACAAAATTCATATTTATCCTTTAATTCACCGCTTTCCGGGGTCCAGTTGGTATATATATTGGTGAAGTTAGGAGCCACCAGTGCATAAAACAGGAGTTGTTTTTCTATTGCAAGTGCATAAGTAACATTCGCATCAATACTTGCCAGCATGGTCAATTTCTCGAAACCACCCTTAATATGTTTAGTTTTCGGCATCTGAAATGTAACTGATGGGATAACAAAAAACTTTCTGTTGATTTCATAAACCCCGCGTACATTAAATCCAGGATTGCCGATATGCAAATCCGGGCTTGATATTGTTGTATTAAACGCAAGTCCCCCGCCCATCCTGTTAAACTGGGCATTAAGATGAAAGAGTCCGGTAATAAATAACACGATAGTAAAAACTGCCCTGATATAGTGTCTGCTCATAGGACGTCCAATGAAAAATGAAAATTATGATAAATATACCTGATTTTTAATCAGGCAGTATCAATTATTATTCGTCTTCCCTGACCCTGTCAGGGGCGATTCTGATCAGAACTCCCAGGCTTACGGCACACTGATGCCTGTCACCGAGTGTATATTTAATCTCAGTAAATGGGATAAAAAACTTCGAAAGAGGAAATTGGATGCCTGCACCAACATTCAGTCCGGGCTTGGTTGTTGTTGTTTTAATTTTAAATGGCTGCCCCTGAGTTTCATAATCCTCCAATTTGGTTTCATTGGTAAAATTCAATCCCATAAGTCCAAAAATATGAAAGACGGATTTTTCAAATAGTACGTAATGACCATCAATATTTATTGCCCACCAGGTATACTTTACTGTTCCTACATCCAACGGATCATCTATATTCACTTCATGCGGCAAAAAATAGGTCGCATTTGGAACTATGTCTATTCTTTTGTTTACTGAATAAATACAATAGACACTTGCACCAATTTCTTTTATCCATGAACCATAATTCGCAGATGCGCCAACATATGTAAATTGTGCGCATAGGTTTGAGGTATAAACAAGCGTGATCAGGCTGACCAGCAAAAATATTTTTTTAATCATGGCAATAATTTAAAATGTCTTTTTCAAAAATACAAAAGAGAATTTGAAGTAGTGAATTATGTTAAAAATACTAACTTTGTTTTCAGGTATTATTAATGTTAACATAGTATCAATGGCTCAAATAAAAGGTGAAATCATTCAGGTTATCGGGCCTGTAATTGATGTCAGTTTTGAAAAATCGGGGAAGGATCTCCCCAATATCCATGATGCTCTTGAGATTAAAAAACACGACGGATCTCTTTTGATCATAGAATGCCAGCAGCATATTGGCGAAAATACTTTAAGGGCAATTGCCATGGACAGTACTGATGGACTGACACGAGGCATGGAAGTAATTGCAACCGGAGCTTCAATACGCATGCCTGTAGGTGAACAAATAAGGGGCAGATTACTTAATGTCACGGGAGATGCCATTGACGGAATGCATCAGTTAGACAAATCCAAAGGATATGAAATTCACGGTAAACCACCTGTATTTGAAGATCTTTCGACAGAAAAACAGGTTTTGTTTACAGGGATTAAGGTTATCGATCTTCTCGTTCCTTATGCAAAAGGAGGAAAGATTGGACTTTTTGGCGGAGCAGGTGTGGGAAAGACAGTCATTATAATGGAACTTATCGACAATATTGCTAAAAAATATTCAGGATTATCAGTATTTGCAGGCGTCGGAGAAAGAACCAGGGAAGGTAACGACCTTCTGAGGGATATGATTGAATCAGGTGTCATTAAATATGGCAAAGAATTTGATAAAAGCATGGCTGCCGGTGGCTGGCATCTTGACCAAGTTGATCATGAATTATTAAAACAATCCCAGGCAACACTTGTTTTCGGTCAGATGAATGAACCTCCCGGAGCACGTGCTACAGTTGCGTTATCCGGACTGACCGTGGCTGAATCTTTTCGCGACGGGGATGAGGAAAGCGGAGGAAGGGATATCCTGTTCTTTGTTGATAATATTTTCAGGTTTACCCAGGCAGGTTCTGAAGTATCAGCATTACTTGGAAGGATGCCTTCTGCTGTCGGTTATCAGCCTACCCTCGCAACTGAGATGGGAATAATGCAGGAACGCATTACTTCAACAAAGAGAGGATCTATCACTTCCGTTCAGGCAATTTATGTTCCGGCTGATGACCTGACGGATCCGGCTCCAGCTACTACCTTCGCACATCTTGATGCAACAACAGTGCTGAGCAGGAAAATTTCCGAGCTTGGAATATATCCTGCTGTTGATCCTCTTGATTCAACATCAAGAATACTTTCACCTGAAGTTGTTGGCGCAGAACATTATAACACTGCCCAGCGCGTTAAAGAATTGCTCCAGCGTTATAAAGAGTTACAGGATATAATCGCAATCCTTGGTATGGATGAACTTTCAGAAGAAGATAAATTAGTCGTACATCGTGCAAGAAGAATACAGCGCTTTCTTTCTCAGCCATTCCACGTAGCTGAAGCGTTTACAGGAATCCCTGGATGCCTGGTTTCGATTGAAGATACTATTAAAGGATTTAATTTAATAATGGACGGGGAAGTTGATAAATATCCGGAAGCTGCATTTAATCTTGTAGGGACAATTGAGGATGCTATAGCTAAAGGTGATAAAATCCTTGCAGAATCAAAATGAAACTTATATGCAACTTGAAATTATAACACCTGAGAAAAAAATATATACCGGTGATATAAAATTAGTCCAGGTTCCGGGTAGTAAAGGATCCTTTGAAATTCTTAACAACCACGCACCAATAATTTCTACCCTTGAGAACGGGGAAATCAAGATTATTGACATGCAGGACAGAAAAATTTATTTCGATATTAAAGGAGGAGTAATTGAAGTGAACCAGAATAAGATCATTATTCTGGCAGAAACGGTTTTATTCTAGAAGTTATGTTATCTGCTGTTTTCATATTAATTGCATCTCTGATCTTCCAACCTGTAGCCCAGAAAAAAAAGATCACATTTATCTCAAGAGATAGTCTTGAAGTGACTGCTGATATCTACCTGTCAAAAGAGGAATATCCTTACATAATTCTTTTTCATCAGGAGGGTTCAAGCCGTGGTGAATATAATGAAACAGCAAATAAATTCATAAAATTAAATTTCAATTGCCTTGCAGTTGATTTACGTTCAGGGGATAATTCAAATTATGTAAGTAATGAAACTGCGAGGAAAGCCAGGGAAACATTCAAACCCTCTATGTTCCTTGACGCAAGTAATGATATTGAAGCTGCAATTGACTATGCTTATAATCTTAATAATCAAGATGTTATTTTAGTCGGCAGTTCGTATTCAGCCTCTCTATGTATGGTTATTGGAAATAAAAATCCCCATGTTAAAGCAGTTATTGCTTTTAGTCCGGGTGAGTTTTTTGGAGATGACCTAAGATTAGAGCAGGAACTTGATACCTTCAGGATACCTCTTTTTGTTACGGGGACTGAAACTGAATTGCCCTATATTGGCCAGATGTTGCAAAAAATCTCAACACAGAAAAATATAACATTATTCCGACCGGGCACTCCTCCCGGACAGCATGGATCAATGGCATTATGGGAAAAAAATCCTACTAAAGATGAGTACTGGCTTGCTCTTCTAGTATTCTTTAATTCCCTGAAAAATACCTGATCTATACCTGATACAGAATCATATTGGCTAAATTTCTCATCATACGGCTTAGCTCTATTGGAGATATCGTACTCACCACACCTGTCATCCGTTGTCTGAAAAATCAGCTTAAAGAATCAGAGATTCATTTCCTCGTAAAGAAGCAATTTATTCCTGTTATCTCTTCAAATCCTTATATCGATAAAATTCATTGCTATGAAAATAATCTTTCCTCCCTGATAAGGATTTTCCGTGATGAGCATTTTGATTATATCATTGATCTGCATAATAGTATCCGATCCTTCATTATTAAGGCCAGGATCAATGCCCGGTCATATTCGGTGAATAAAATCAATTTCAGAAAATTCCTGATAGTGCATTTTAAGCTGAACTTTCTGCCGGATGTTCATTTAGTCGACCGGCATCTTGAAACAATCAGGTCTTTTGGAATTCAGAATGACGGAAAAGGACTGGATTATTTCATTCCCCCTGAAGATGAGGTAGAGTTTATCAGCCTGCCGCCAGAGTTCAGGAAAGGTTATATAGCAGTTGTTATAGGCGGAAAACACGCTACTAAACAATTACCGGTAGAAAGATTGATTTTATTGTGCAAACTGGTTGGACAACCTGTTGTACTTCTCGGGGGGCCGGATGACATGCAGACCGGTGAAATGATTGCACAATCAGCAGGTGAAAATGTACTTAATACATGCGGTAAATATAACATTAACCAATCAGCATACCTGGTAAAGCATTCTCTCCTTCTGATTACCAACGATACCGGATTAATGCATGCTGGAGCCGCTTTTCATAAGATCATTTTATCTGTCTGGGCAAATACGATACCTGAATTCGGGATGTCTCCTTACATGCCTCACCCATCGTCAAGGATTTTTGAAGTTGAGGGATTATACTGTCGGCCCTGTTCTAAAATAGGCTATAGCAAATGCCCCCGCGGACATTTTCGCTGTATGTTGGACCAGGATATTAACAAAATTGCCGAAACTGCGGTAAGTTTATCAAGCAAAAAATAACCCGGAACCTTGTCCCGATGAAGATCGGGACCTAACCCGGAACTTAGAACCCGGAACCTTTTCTCCCCTACTGCGGCTGAAAATAATAAGTAATTGTACCCTGCTGCCTTAATGGCGCTTCAAAATTTGAGTTGAACCTGGTGTTCATGGCAGCTGTTTTTGCTGCTTCTGCCAGGCATATCACATTTGTTGATTCTCCCAGGTCAGGGATCTGTGCACTAACAACATATCCTTTTTGATCGACCAGTATTTGAACCTCAACAACCCCGGAACCTTCGCATTTATAAACCGGAACCGGAAGCCGCAGATGATACCTGTTTTCAAGTGAATAAAAAATATTGGTCTTCCCGCTGAATACCATTGGTTTCCTGGCTTCAGACGTATCTTTTTCAGCCACCATATCAGCTTGTGATTCCATTTCCTGAAGTTCTTTCAACCGCTCCTGGTACCTGATCATTTCCTCAGATCTGTTTAAAGACATCTCATCTGATAGTTCATCAACAAACCGGTCAGTACTTATCTGTTCATCCAATTTGCTGGCAAGATTTACCGGCACATTGCTTCTTTCACTTTCAAGATATTCCGCAACATACTGGTCAAATGCTCTATCCTGTTCCACCGGGGGATCAATGATCAGTTCCGATATCCTGGGTTCCTGGATATCAATCATGATTATATTGTCAATCAGGTTTTGTATAGATGTGATTTTTAATGTCAGAAAGATAATCACTAAAACCAGATGAAAAATAATTGTCGCCAGAATGCTAATCAGGTTATCATTTAATATATTCCTGATTCTGCCTTTCATAATTATAAATATTGACTAAAAAGGGATAAATTTAATCTAAATTATATATTAGGTAGATTACTAACGATTGAATAATCGTTTAATTATTAAATATAGAATCATGAAAAGAGCACAT
>JBGPAO010000097.1:0-10182 GCA_041480755.1 Bacteroidia bacterium | reverse complement strand
TTTTAAGTCAGAAATCAAATCTTGGATATTACCCTCATTTTTATCAGTAGTTTGTTTTACATACAATGGCAAACTCAAATTACCATTGTTTTCCATGACTTCATTATTGTCTATGACTTTAGTAAAACCCTCTGAATCACCAAATTTCCAATAAGCCTTACTAATTTTTTCGATATGTTTTGGCTCAAGCCAAGCATTTGTACGTTCAATTCTCAATTCCTCTTTTGCATCGATAAAAATAATCTTCCCTTTTCGGTCACCCGGCTTTTTCATCCTACACACCAAAAGGCAGCTTTCCATGGTGCTATTGTAAAAAAGGTTTTTCCCAAGGCCGATCACCGCATCAACGTAATCTTTCTCGATCATTTTCTTCCTGATCTCGCTTTCAGCATCCCTGAACAGTACCCCGTGGGGCCAGAGAATAACACATCTACCGGTCTCTTCATCAAGACTCTTCATAATATGCTGTTGGAATGCATAATCAGCGCATCCCTGTGGCGGCGTGCCCCAGATATTGCGTCCAAAGGGGTCATTTATCCACTTTTCACGGTTCCACTTTTTAACACTGTAAGGCGGGTTGGCCATAATAACGTTGAACTTTTTCAGCTCGTCGTTCTCAAGTATCTGCGGATTATCGAGTGTATCACCCTGTACAATAAGAAACTCATCAACATTGTGCATAAACATGTTTATCCGGGCAATGGCTGAGGTTATAAGGTTAAGTTCCTGTCCGTAAAGTTTGAGTGTCCGGTATTCCTTACCCTGCTCCTTAACGTGTAAAGCACTGCTCAAAAGAATGCCACCGCTGCCGCAGGTGGGATCGTAAATGCTTTCCCCGGGCTGTGGATCGGTTATCTGTGTCATAAGTTTAACCACGGTCCTGTTTGTATAAAACTCGGCAGCAGTATGTCCGCTGTCGTCAGCGAATTTTTTAATTAGGTATTCATACCCTTCTCCCATGATATCATGGGGTACGTTCTTAACACTCAGGTTCATTTGTGAGAAATGTTCGATAAGGTCGAGTATTTTCTCGTCGCTCATTCGCCTTTTGTTCGTCCACTGTGCATCGCCAAAAACATCATGCAACATCTCAAAGTTGGCTTTTTCGATCTCATTCAGAGCTTTCTGGAGTGCTGCTCCGACATCGGTGGTTTTCTTCCTCACATCCTCCCAGTGGCATCCCTCCGGAATCTGGAAGCGGTGGTTCTCCGCAAAGAAGGCATAGTCGAGGTCATCGCCGCTTTCGTCGAGTGCAGTTTTGTATTCCTCGTCCCACAGGTCGCTTATACGCTTAAAGAACAGAAGGGGGAAGATATACTGTTTAAAGTCGGCGGCATCTATCATTCCCCTGAGAATATTTGCAGCGCCCCAAAGGTATTCTTCGAGTTGTTTCTGTGTCATGGTCAGAATTACAAATTAACTTAATATCAAAGATGAAAGGTTTTTACTTATAAGCACCTTTATCAAAGTTAAACCCTATTAAGTAGATATACAAATTCTCAGTCTATTGAATATCTATGATATTTTACTCACCTATTGATGAATGTGATTGGAAATCTGGATTAAGTAAATTTTAATTTGGTACATTTGTTACATGAGAACTGAAATAGATATAAATACCAGTATGCTGACCTGGGCTATTGCCAGGGCAGGACGTGGTTTGAATGAATTTATCTGTAAAGTTCCCATAGTTCAAAAGTGGCTCGATGGTGAAAAAAAACCAACTGTAAAACAACTGGAAGATTTTTCCAAGAAGGTATATCTGCCATTTGGTTTTCTGTTTTTACCTGAACCTCCTGCTGAGGAACTTCCTATTCCATTCTTCAGAACCAATGATACCCGGGCAACCAAAGTCAGTGTAAATATTTATGATACTATCCTGCTCATGCAGCAAAGGCAAGACTGGCTTAGGGAATACTTAAAAGACAATGGTTTTGATACTTTACCCTTTGTTGGTAAATACAGAAATCAGAAAAGCATAACCGAAATTGTTGCTGATATTAGAAATACATTTTATTTAAATGAAAACTGGGCAAGTGAATCTAAAACATGGCAAGATGCACTTGATTTTCTTACCCGGCAGATTGAAGACAAAGGCATAATCATCGTATTTAATGGAATTGTTGAGAACAATACACACAGAAAAATTCCGGTTGATGAATGCAGGGGATTTGTCTTAGTTGATCAAATAGCACCTTTCATGTTCATAAATAATGCTGACAGCAAATGCGCCCAAATGTTCACTGTTGTTCATGAACTTGCGCATATCTGGACCGGACATAGTGCCGGATTTGATTTTCGTAAACTTCAACCTGCCAACGATCAGATGGAAATTCTTTGCGACAAAATTGCTGCTGAGTTTTTAGTACCTGAAAAGGCATTTAACATTATCTGGATTAAAAAACCATCTATCCAATATGCTTCTCGTTATTTTAAGGTGAGTGAAATTGTAATTGCCCGGCGGGCATTAGATACCGGAAAGATTACCAGGAGTAAGTTTTTTGAATTTTATGAAGAATATTCCAAAAGGGAGTTTGTAAAAAAGGAAAATCAAAGTTCTGGTGGAGATTTTTATGCAACGACAAGGAAACGGCTAAATATAACCTTTGCATCTCACATATACAATGCAGTCAAATCCGGTAAACTTTTATATCGTGATGCTTATAAACTTACCGGTTTAAAAGGTGATACATTCCAAAAGTTTTTTACTGAACACTATTAGCCGGGATGCCTGTTTATATGGTAGATAGTAACTTCTTCATTGAAGCTCATAGAAAGAGCTACCCTTTGGATATTGCTTTCAGCTTTTGGAATAAAGTTAAGGAATTAGCAGAGAAAAACATAATTATAAGTATTGATAAAGTTAGGAATGAATTATTTCAGTGTGAGGATGATCTAAAACGATGGTGCATAGACAACTTACCTGAAATTTTTTTCAAAGATACTACACAGGTTATGGCTGCTTATAGAAAGGTTATAGAGTGGGCAAATTCTAATCGAAGTCATTACCTGCCTAATGCAATCAATGAGTTTTTGGCTGCAGATGAAGCAGATGCATTCATAATTGCTTTTGCCCTTGCTGATTCTGATAATAGAATTGTGGTAACCCAGGAAATCAGTGAACCTTACAGAAAAAATAAAATTAAAATTCCTGATGCTTGTACAGTGCTAAATGTAAAGTATGTAAATGCTATGGAAATGTTCAGGCAAATTGGTGTAACTTTCTAAAACAAATTGTGAAAACATCGTACAGCATTCTGTTTAGAGTTATTCTTATGATCCTGATTATGATTACAACAGTAGCTTGATTATTTGATATGAGTTAATTAATTATTTACCTTTCAATACTATTTCAAATCAAATCTTATAATTATGAAATCAAAAACTATTTTTATCGGTTTACTGGCCATATCGATTATGGGACTTTTGTTTTCTAATTGTAATCAAAAAACTGAAGATGTTATCAAAATTGAGAACACATTAAAAAGTGTCAGTCTTTGGTCTGATTCAGCGGGTGTTGATCCACTGGAATTGCTTTCATCTATTGAACGTGCTAACAGGGCTATTGATTCGATCGGATATCCGGACGCAGGTTATAAATTATGGATTGTTCAAAGTGACACTTTTAAAGAATACAGATTCATGCTGGAAGGATACTGGCCTGATCAGGCTGTTTATGATATAATTCATAATCATGAATTGTACAAAAATGCAAGTAAAGGATACGAACAGGAAGAAGAAGAATTATGGAAAGGACTAAAAAGTACATCTTACAACAGGTTTATATTAGTTAAATAAAATGTAAATAAATATGGAAAGACTAATTGCTTGTTGTGGTTTAAATTGTGCTGTTTGTGATGCAAGAATAGCGACAGTTACTGATAATGATGAATTGCGCGCCAAAACAGCAGAAAAATGGAAAGTTCAATTTAATGCACAAGACATTACAGCTGAAATGATTAATTGTACCGGCTGCATAGAAGCTGGAGTTAAATTTGCGCACTGCGAACAATGTGAAATAAGGAATTGTGCAAAATCAAAAGGCTTTCAAACCTGTGCGGAGTGTGACATGCTGGAAAGTTGCTCAATAGTGGGAAATATATTCAAATATGTTCCTGAGGCATTAGAAAATCTTAAATCATTGAATTAATCTCACTCAAGATTGAGAAAATCTCTTCTTCAGGCCAATGTCACATTCAAATGCATCAATAAAATCAATTCTTTTTGCTCTGTCAGCAAACCTTGGGATTGCAATTACAAAAACAGTAGCTGCAGTTATAACCGGGTCCGGTGCAATGCTGGCTGAGTCCATCCATTCTTACGCCGATTGCGGAAACCAGGGACTTTTATTTCTGGGTTTAAATGCGACAAAGAAAAAACCAAATCCGGAGCATCCCCTGGGATATGGCAAAGAAATCTTTTTCTGGTCGTTTATAGTTGCCCTGACTTTATTTAGCATGGGCGGCTTGTTCTCTATTTATGAAGGCATACATAAAATCAGATTACACGATGGATTGAAAACCCCGATAGTGGCAATTGCTGTTTTATTAGTTAGTATGTCTCTTGAATCTGCTTCGCTTTATGGCTGTCTGACCCAGGTAAATAAACTGAGACATAATGCAACTCTTTGGAGATGGATTAAAAACAGCCGCCAGAGTGAATTAATTGTTGTTTTGGGCGAGGATATCGCCGCATTGCTGGGTTTGTCTTTTGCATTGATTTCAGTGGTTCTGTCTGTCATAACCGGGAATCCTGTTTTTGACGCAATCGGAAGCATCGGGATCGGCGTTTTGCTGGTCATTATTTCATTTTTCCTGGCTGTAAAAGTCAAAGGTTTGCTGATAGGGCAAAGTGCTGATGATGAGACATGTTCAGAGATAAAAATGTTACTGGAATCCAGTCCGGAAATCGAGCAGATATATAATCTGATAACACTGCAATTAGGTCCTCAGATAATGGTTGCAGTAAAAGCAAAAATGACAAAAGTTGATTCTGTCGATCAACTGATTGAAAATATAAATAAGTGCGAATCAGAAATTAAAAAAGAAAATCCTGCTGTTCAGTGGGTATTTTTCGAGCCCGATGTTGAGGAGTGATGAGTATTTACAAATATCCCAGGAGGGAAAATTATGAAAACTTTTATCATGCACATTATCCCTGGCCTGACTCTACTGCTCTTTTGCAATGGATTATGTCAGGCTCACAATGGAAAGACGGCATATGCAATTCCCGTTTCCGGTATCACTATCGATGGAAATCTGAATGATTGGCCCGGGTATATAGAGCTATATCCAATTGATTGGGTGGATCTCATATATTACAATCCCAGACCACCCGCTGGACCTGATGATTTTAGTGCCACCTTTCGTGCAGGTTACAATTTAAAAGACAATTTATTATATGTAGCTGTAGTTGTCAGGGATGATGACGTGGTAATCCATCCTGATGCACCGGACATCAGAAATCAGGATGTTTGCGGGATTTATATTGATGCAGACAATAGTGGTGGAGATAACGATATTCAGGGAAGGCAAATGTACGTTATGGTTCCGGGCAAGGGTAAGTGGACTAATGGTCAGGATGGAAATCCTTCCATGAATCTTGGAAATACGGAAATATCGGGGATCAGAGGGGCGTTTCTTCGTAATGGGCAGACTATTATTTACGAATGGTCAATTCCACTTTTCGAATCTTTTCCTGATAAACGTTTTACTATTCAACCGGGGAAAACCATTGGTTTTGATTTTTTAATTGCAGATGCGGATGGCGCGGAAAATGCAAATTTTGTTGTATGGAGCCCTCTGGCCGGGAAAAGCACCAATTCAGATCTTTTTGGAGAGCTGGTTTTTGTTGAAAGCAATGCAGAACTAAGTTCTGTATCAGGGTTAATTACAAAGGATAAATCGGAAGATCCTGCAGCCGGATTAATCCTGGAAGTTTACAGGGAGGATCAGCTTATTACCAGTGTCAAAACCAATTCTGATGGAAAATATAGTATTAAACTTCTGCGGGGAGATTACTCCATCAGGCCTAAGCAAGGGCAAAACATGTACCAGCCTGAGTTTAAATTTATCACTTTAGACCCGGGGCAGGAGATTAAAAATGATATTAATCTGGTTTCCGTTAAAATACCAAGAGAGTTAGAAAAGGCTGCTGACATCTATAAATCACTTAAAGGTTATCAGGATTCAACATTTTTAGAAATACAAGTTCTGATACCTGGAAATAAAATGGAATCTGCATTTTCGATCTTTTTCGCTTTTGATAGTCCCAACCGGTTCATTGCTGATTTAGAAACAGGGAATGGAAGATTTATGAGTTTCAGCGATGGGAAAAAAATGACAATGTATTCTGGTCAATTAAATCAGTACATAGAAGAGGGTGCACCACAAAAGGTTTCTATTGATGATCTTGAAAGAAGTTTACCACCTGTTTATATACAACAAGTCCTGTTGAATGAAGATCCGCAGAAAAAGTTGATGGAAGAAATCGAGGAGGTTAAGCAAACAGGCATTGAAAAGATTGGAAATATTCCGGTGACCGTCTTCGAACTTACAAAGATAGCAGGTTCATTTGCAGAAGGAATGGTTCCCAGGACCAAGCAGGATATTCCTGTAAGTGTGAGGCTGTGGGTAGGAAAGAAAGACTTCCTGATCAGGAAAGTTGAATATGAGCTTGATATGGAGCAATTTGCCAGTGAACTGTCTGTACAGCAGCAGGCTGAAATGAAAGGAGTGAAATATAATATAACAGAGAAACATACTCACATAAAGGTGAATCCTGAATTTTCAGAAGGGTTCTTCACTTTCGTCCCGCCAAAAGACGCAAAACTGGTAGAAACTTTTGAAGATGGAAGTCAACAGGCAGTAGAATCTCAGTTAATTGGGAAACCGGCACCTGATTTTACGCTCAAGGATATTGAAGGCAAGGATATCAAGTTCGTGGATTTTAAAGGGCAGGTCGTTATCATAGACTTTTGGGCAACCTGGTGCGGCCCCTGCAGGATTATGATTCCTGGTCTTATTACTCTTCAGGATCAATATGCCTCCAGGGAATTTAAAATAATTGGGATCTCGACTGACAGAACCTCTGATATCGTCGCTTCATTCGCAAAAGAAAATAAGATTAATTACCTTCTTCTGATGGCTGATGAAAAGGTTACTAATGACTATGGAGGGATCTTAGCTATTCCGACCACCTTTGTAATTGACAAAAAAGGCGTTGTTCGTTACAGCTATGTCGGTACTACGGAAATATCTGCCTTACAAAAACTGGTGGAGGAATTGCTCGCTGAATAACCAAATTGTTATTTCAGGATTGGATTAACCATGTCCGGCCGTATAAATGCCCTAAAGTGTATTGTATGAAATTAACGGATGTCTCAAAAACAGCATTTCTCACCCTTCGAAGCCATGTAATTGAATCACAGAAAAAGAATCCTCTTATTCACGATCCAATGGCTTCAATCTGTCTGGAAAAATTGATATCATTTTCATCAGCAAAAGAAAAGGAGCCATTATTGACAAGGGAACTATCATCAGTGCTTACAAGGCATATTGCTGCAAGGGCGAGAAAATATGACTCAATTGTTAATGAATTTATCTCAAAGAATCCATCTTCGACCGTAATAAACCTTGGCTGCGGTTTTGATACAAGGTACTGGCGAATTAACAGTCAAGAATGCAGGTATTATGAATTAGATCTTCCAGAAATGATAGAGTTAAAAAAAGAAATACTCAAAGAGCATTTGCAGTATGAACTGATCGGATGCTCAGTTCTGGATCCTTCATGGATTGACAGGATAACCGCAACGGGGAACAGGAATTTTCTTTTAATTGCAGAGGGTTTATTAATGTACCTACCCAAAAATGAAGTAATGAAACTTTTTAAAGTTATCTCGGAAAGATTTTTTCATTCACAAATTATTCTTGAGGTTGTAACAGAAAATTATACAAAAGGTATAATGAAGAAAATTGTTATTATGAAGATGAAAAGAAGGATAGGTTTGGAAGCTGGTGCCTCGTATAATTTCGGCATTAAGAATGGGAAAGAACTGGAATCATACGGTGATGGAATAAAAGTCATAAATGAATGGTCGTATTTTGAAGATCCTGATGTCCGTCCGAGAATATTAAAATACCTCGGAATGAATAGAAAACAGTGGACAGTAGTAGCCACAATCAATGATAACAAATAAGCCAATATTATCCTGCAAGGCAGGGATGATACTGTCACACCTCTTGCTGAAGCCCAATTATTCACTAATAAAATGAATGAATACGGCAATTATTGTGAGCTGATTATTTATGATAACGTCGGACATTTATTTACACCCAACACAATAAACTCACCTTACTCATTCCACTAACGGATAAGCCCCGATATACGGAACTTCCTGTTCCGGCCGTCTGAGCAAAACTCTTATTTTATCAGGCAGGGGTGATCCTGCTTTGGCTCCTGGAAATCCAGGTATCATTTGATAATTGCCTAAGTCACTGCTTTTAAATACATTATAATCAGAGAAAAGAGCGCTATGGGCATCAAATTCGGGATAAAGTTTATTCAAATCAGCCGGCGTGTCGAATCCTAAAATGCATGTGTCATTCATAGCCGGACCCCATATGATCATTGGCAGTGTCCTCTTATCAGATGTCTGAACATAAACATTATAGTCAACCTCTTTAAACTGAGGTTTGGTAAGCCTTTCACACAAAATATTCCGCTGCCATACGAAAAACAGCGGTCTTTTAAATGAAGCATCACCCGTCATCAGGTTATTGATAAAAACATGGCCTTCCCGTTTGTCAACATCAGGACCGGTAGACGGGTGCCATCCAAAATGATCACCAACAGCGCTTCTATCATCGCGTCTTACACAGGCAGTACTGTTTACAAATGTGTTCTGATACATCAGGACATCACAGCTATTGAGTATGTGAACTCCTGCTTCGCAGTTGACAAATACATTACCGGCACAGATTGCACCTTTGGAAATCTCGAAAAAGAAACCGCTTTCACCCGGCCACGTCTGCACACTGGAGAAATTCCTGTTGTAATTGCCGACACCTTCCACCCAGTTATTAAGGAAACGTCCGTCCACATTTCCAACATCATACCAGATCCCGTTTGAATAAGGGAGATCAAGAATCAGGTTATCCTTACAGGTAACGCGGTAACACTGATTGAATATCTTGACAGCTGCAGGAAAATATCCTGTCATTCTTTCAATATTGTTGCGCATAAAAATATTCTTTTCAAGCAGGACATCCGATTAGCTGTGAATATAAATGCCTTCGGTACTTGTATCGCTAACTTTACAATTCCTGAGGATTAACTTATCGCCCCTGAGGTTAGCTGCGACGCGCGAACAAAAAGTAATTGTGCAATGTTCCAGAGTTGTCCCTATCACATCCTTTCCGTGATCAGATTCCGGAGAAATACCTTCCGGATTCTTCCCGTCAATTTCAATTGCACGATAGGCATACTGGGTGAAGGTAATTCCCCTGATTACCGGGCCTTTCTTATCACTGGACTTTCCATGACATTCCCCGGTTATCCGATGCAGGGCACAATTAAAAGCAGTAATTTCAACTAACCGGTTTGAAGGATTTGTGCCAATATATACCAGTCCTGACCGATAATCGATATAATAGTTGTTTTCATCAACCTCTCCTTCATAGCCGGCTGCCTGCAGGAACCTGCCATCTACAAATACCATATCGTCGTTAAACCTGTGTAAAGGTGTTTGCTTGCCGCTTCTGTCCCTTTGCCACCAATTCGCAGGCCTTGAAGGAAACAGATGGTCCCATTTTGTTGTCCATAAACCGTTTCCCAGGTCTCTCCATTCGCTGGCAACATAAGTCCCTTTCAGCGCAGGTTGTTCATCCATATAAGGCTGAATGGTTATTCCCTGGTTCAATACAAGATTGCCGGTGCGATAAATACCACCTCTCATAATGATAGCATCGCCGGTTTTCACTCTTTCTATAGCCGTTTCAATAGTCGTGGGGACAGCCAATGTTTCCCCTGTTGCTTCTTTTTTCCCGTCAGGTGCGACATAATATATTTTGCCATCAACTTTTGGTAACAGGTAGGTCTGTCTCACCGGACCATATGGGCCGCCGGATGGCTGAGCCATAACAGACAAAGTAGGAAGAAGGCTAAACAATACGACACTAAATA
>JBGPAO010000096.1:0-10228 GCA_041480755.1 Bacteroidia bacterium | reverse complement strand
TTCATAATGGTCACCCAACTTTCGACAAAACCTGGACCGATAATATGTCGGCCAGAGCTTATGCTGAAGAACTGATCAAACATACTTACAGGAAAGGCTGGACATTGCCGGATATGCCTTTGTAGCAGGTGCAGATACTGAATAAGTTATGAATAAAAAAGCCCGATCTGAATGATCGGGCTTTATTGTTTCAAAAATCCCCTGTTCAGTAACCCTTATTTTGAACCAATCCATCCGTAACATCAAATTCAAATTGCGGTATCGGCAGCAAAATATGATAAGGTTGTGGATTTATAGGCTGTCCGGTAACAAATGGAACTTTCCTTGATATCACAGAAATGAGGCTGTCACAGCGCACCAGGTTAAACCATCTCTTCCATTCAAAACAGAGTTCAAGCGACCATTCTTTCCAGATAGCCTGCCAGGCTTCTTGTTGGCTCATTGCAGTTGAGAGGTCCACCGGGTAAGTACTATCGTCATCCGGATTCATAGACCTTTGTCGGGCTCTTGCCCTCAATTGGTTAAGATAACCAATGGCTTCTGAAGTTCTACCCATTTCATTCAATGCTTCAGCTGCAATCAAAAGAACCTCAGCATATCTCATATTTGGTACGTTCATTGAAGCCTCACCGGCATCCGGCCAGCTTACTGTTTCTCCCGGAAACCGGGTCCATTTTGCGCTATATGGGAAAGGATAGGCATCAATCTGGCTATAGTGGTAAGACTCAAGAATAGTCCCCTCTGCTTTACCAGTCATTTCATTATAAACGGGACGTGCTTCCCAAAGATTTAAAGTAATATCGAAAGAGACATCCCTCCTGTAGTCACCCCAGTGGAAGAGATTGAATGTATTCATCGTGGCTCCTATTGCCCCCCAGCCACCTACTTCTACAGGCTTCCTGTAAGGGCAGAATCCTCCATTGTTATTCCTCCAGCCATCATAATCCTGTCCGGCAACATTGGGGCCTTTTATATTTGGACCAAAGTCGACGGAAAAAATAAATTCCTTGCTGTCTCCCTTATCCCCGTTAAAAAGATTCTGGAAATCATCCTCAAGTTCATATCCGAAGGATGATTTATTATTGATTATTTCCAGAGCGTAATATGCAGCTGCATCCCAGTGCGAGGTAAATCCAGATGCAAGGCTGTTGACGAGGTCTTCGTCAATGGATCTGTATTCATAGGCATCGGCATAGATGTCATTGTATGTGGCAAGAGTAAGGTGAACTTTGGCTAATACGGCCAGGGCACTGCCCCTTGTAGGCTTTGTGCGAATACTGACTCCATAGCTATTAATGTAGGAATTCTGATCGGGAAGATGATCGAGACAAAACTTCAGATCCTCAATTATATACTGATAAATCTCTTCTGCAGGGGTTCTTGTGGCAGACCTGGCATCCTTTGGATTTGCCAGTGGTTCGGAGAAATATGGAAGATCTCCATGCCTTAGAATCATCATGAAATATACCAGTGCACGGATGAAACGGGCTTCCGCTTCGTAAGTATTTCTCGTTTCTTCAGTAAGATTAGTCATTTTCCTGACATTAATAATAAGAATATTAGCCTGGCTTATCTGAGAAAAACTGGATACCCAGTACCCGCCATCCGCATCTTCCTGCAGGAAGTCTGAAGCACTAAATTCATACTGATTAAGGAGGAACCTGTAAGGTCTGAAGTTATCCGCACTGACATCATATTCATCCGATAATATATCTGATTGAAGATCAGTATTAAATAATGATCTGTCCTGTGTAAGGTTTGCATAAAGGCCTGTCATAAAACCTTCAACATCTTTCTCCGTCTTGAAATAACTTTCGGGGGCAATCTTACCTATAGGATGTTCTTCAAGATCTACACATGATGCAGTTACCAGTGCAAGGATTGTTGAATATAAAACCAGCTTTTTCATTTTCTTTTATATTTTTAAATATATAGTAAGATTAAAGACCTAATTTTACGCCAAGAGTTATGGATCTGGTCCTGGGATAGGTTCCTTCATCAATGCCGAATACAGCATCATTCCCTCCCCCTTCAGAATCTCCTGGTTTGTACTTTGAGGTTTCCGGATCATAACCCTTATAGTCGGTCCATAACAGGAGGTTCTGACCGCTGAGATATATCTGGAGATCCTTGACAAAAATCTTTGAAAGCCATTTGATGGGAAGGTTATACGCCAGGTATATATTCTCAAGGCGTACAAATGTTCCGTCTTCCAGGAAACGGTCGGTTCTCAAAGTCTGGTTAAGGGCTGAGTATTTAGGTATGTCGGTGAAGATCCACTCTCCGGACTCCTTATCAATGTGTGTCCGGTTCATCATTTCTTTGGAACAATTTGTTACTCCATCGCCATTTTCAATATATTGGCGGGTGACATTATATATTTCTGATCCTATATTAGCCCGCAGGAAAATACCAAGATCCCAGTTTTTGTATCTGAAAATATTATTCAGACCCCATATATAATCAGGAAAGGCTGAACCAATGATAGTATAATCATCTGCTTCTTTAAATACTCCGTCTCCGCTTAAGTCTTTATATTTGGCATTGCCAATTCTCTTTCCATCAATTGTAGCCTCTTCTTCGGAGGTGTAGACGCCATCATACTCAAAACCAACAAATGTGCTGATGGGTTCTCCTACTACAAGGTAATTCAGGTAACCTTTTAATGCACCGTCCATATCGGCATTGATAACTGGTATCATGGGATCATCGCCAACAAGGTCAATGATTTTGTTTCTGTTTCTTGAAAAATTAAAATCGGCAGACCAGCTGAAATTTGTTTTGGAAATAACAACACCGTGCAGCAACAATTCAAATCCTTTATTTTCAACCTCGCCGATATTTGTTAAAATATTAGCATAACCGGATATGCGCGGGAAAGGTTCTTTGTAAAGTAAATCATAAGTGCGTTTTTTATAATAATCGAAGCTGAGTGTAATCCTGTTTTGCAGGACACCCAGGTCAACCCCAACATCCAGTTCAGCAGTGGACTCCCATGTCAGGTTATCGTTTGCCACAGTCTGAGGGATAACGGCCGGGACTTTTTTATTATCAAGTACCCCATCTGTTGTTACAAAGCTGGCAAGTGACTGGTAAGGAGAAATGGCCGCATTTCCAACCATACCATAACTGGCCCTGAGTTTAATTTCATTAAAAATGGATGTAAGCGGTTCCATAAAGGATTCCTTGTGAAGTTTCCAGGCTATCGCACCGGATGGAAAAAAACCGTATTTATTATTTTTTGCAAAACATGAAGAGCCGTCGACACGAGTATTCAGGGTTAGCAGGTATCTGTCAAGTATGTTTATATTCGCCCTTCCAAAGAATGATTGATAAGCCCATTCTGATTTACCAGTTGTATGATCCACCGGTGTTCCGTTTCCCAACTGGTTAAAGGAGAACATAAAACCATCACTGAGGTAATGGTCTGTAGTCATATAAAGCTCTTCATATTCATATTTCTGCCAGGAATATCCGGCTAACAAACTAATTTCCATAAAACTGAATGATTTATTGTAACTGAGTGTATTCTCCTGAAGTACAGAGGTTTGAGAATAGTTACTCAGACGTGCATATCCATCTCGCGTTTGACCGATAATGGTTCTTGAGTCAAACACATTGCCATGCCTCCTGTCTATCTTATCTACACCAAATGAAATTTTCAGTTTCAGGTTTTTGATGGGTTCCAACTCTGTAAAGAGATTGACCATGTAATTATCCCGGCGAAGGTCATTAATAGGACCTATTGCCGCTGCCAGCGGATTATCAGCCGGAACTCCGGAAAAGTTATCAATCATGAAATTTCCTTCTTCATCATATGGTTTAAGGAATGGGGAACTTGTCAGGACACTCTGTGAAACCCCTGCTCCTGACCAGAATCCGACCTCTCCATAATATTGCCGCCTGGTAGCCTGCATATTAGTTCCTGCTCTAATCCAATCGTTTGCCTGGGCATCTATATTTATACGGGTGGAGATACGGTCAAAATCTGAACCTTTGACGATACCAGCATGTTTATAATAATTGCCTGAAATATAATAACTTATCTTATCGGAGCCACCGGCAAATGAGATCTGGTATTCATCAACATGACCTTGTCTGTAAACTTCATCCGCCCAGTTTGTAGACCAGTTAATTGAATCATAACTGGCACTACTGCCGTCAGGACTGTATGGATATCTCCTGCTTGGAAAGAGTGTACGGGTTGAACCATCATTTTTCATGGATTCGTTGGCATACCTGGTCCAATCCCAGTTGTCAAAAACTTCAATATTCTTGGAAATGGTCTGAAAGGAATGTGAATATGAGAAGTCCACCCTTGGTTTTCCAGACTGTCCTCCCTTAGTGGTAACCAGAATGACCCCGTTAGTTGCTCTTGCGCCATACATGGCAAGTGCGGAGGCATCTTTCAGGATATCGATTCGTTCAATATCATTTGGATTAATTGAACTAAGTTCACCTCCAGCAAATCCATCGATCACAATCAATGGATCATTACCTGCATTTATTGAATGAACACCTCTGATCCTTATCCTGACAGCTCCTCCGGGAGCCCCGGAAGCCTGAGTCACTTCGACTCCGGCAGACCTTCCCTGAAGAAGGAGGTCAGATCTGGTAATTGGCATACCTTCGATGTCATCCGGATTAATAACTGAAACACTACCAGTTAAATCAACTTTTTTGACAGTTCCATAACCGGTAACCACAATTTCCTCCATCTGCATGATATCTTCTATAAGGACAACATTAATTTCTTTCTGTTCTCCTACAGTGACTTCTTTTGGAAGATATCCCATATATGAATAGACCAGAACATCTTCAGCAGAGGCATTAATAGTATAATGCCCATCCAGATCAGTAACTGTTCCGGTAGTAGTTCCCTTGATTATAATATTAGCCCCGGGTAAGGAATTATTGTCAGTGGATGACCTCACTGTTCCTGTTACCTGGGAAAAAACTGAGTGGCCAGATAATGCCACGCATATGGTTACCAGAATGTAAAATACTGTTCTTCTGACGGTTCTTATTTTATATAAAGAACCTGGCATAATATTCTTTTTCATGGTCAACTTTTAGTTTGAAGGTTTATTCAAGAATTGTTATTAAATGTACAAAAAGATCCAAATGGCTTGTCCTGTTTTATCCTGCTGCATTTTATCCGGGATGATTAGTATTCAGCCAAATTTCCTGATGGGAAATAGTCAGGTATATACTTCTTCTTTTTCCTTATCCCAGAATATTGTTCTCCCTTCTTTATAAGACTTGGATGCCATAAGGACTGTTATGGCTTCCTCAAAAGCAAGATCGATATTACAGCTTGGTGTTCCACCATTGCGAATACAATTCAGCCATTCACCAAGGTGTAAATTAGTTACGTCTATAAATCTATTATTACGATACGCATAGTATAGTCCACGTGATTGGTAGTATTGGTTTGTAGCTGAAGTTACGGCGTCGATTTTTTTCTGACCGGACGAATAGCTAAAAATAGGTTCCTGGCTGTCAATAACACCTTGCTTCAAATTGTCACGGAATCTGGTAGAAAACTGGTCAGCGATCACCTTAACTCCATTATCAATATACATGGTTGCATCATGTCCCATGAAAACCTTACCTTCCTGTCTTGAATTAGAAAGTGTGGCACTGTGTAAAATGGTCATATTCATATCAGGAAATTCAAACACAAGCTGGGTTGTATCAGGAATTTCCCTTCCGTCCTTATAAAAGTATATACCTCCTGAAGCCACAGTGGAAGAAGGTATACCCATTCTCATGATCTGGTTTATTGCATCAAAATCATGTGAAAAGAGGTTTGCGCTTATACCATTACCGTAATCCCAAAAACACTTCCACATGAAAAAACGTTTCAGATCGAATTCATGCCAGGGGGCTTGTCCAATAAATTCTTTCCAGTCAATAGTATCTTTGTTGGCTTCCAGAGGTGGTTCCATTATCCATGCACCATCAGGACTGTTCCTGTTGGTGCTTGTTCTGACAAGCGATACATTTCCCAGCATGTTCATATCATAAATCTGTTTGGCCACATGATATGCATCGACATGCCTTCCCTGATGACCAAGTTGAAAGACTATATTACTCTTCCTGACCTCATTCCTGACTGTAAAAGTCTCCGGGATACTCCATGACAAAGGTTTTTCACAATACACATGTTTCACGTTTTGGGCAGCTTCTATTGTCATAGGTACATGATGATGGTCTGGTGTTGCGATTACTATGGCATCGATATCAGGAGATCTTATCATTTCTTTATAAGAAGTATAAACTTTTGGAGAGGTTCCGAAGGCACTTTCAGTACCCTCCCGCTTTGTATTTGAAGCCGCGATAACTGCCTCCTGTGCACGGGTATCAAATACCTCACATATTCCGTTGATCACTACATTCAGATCTTCCTGCGACATATAATCTTCATACCTTGTATCTTTTGGATCTTCTGCCGCTTTCATTTTCATCTCATCAATCCACTTCGGATCAGGGAATCCCAGGGCATGCATTAGTTGCTTACCCCGAGTTCCGGTACCGCAAATACCCAGTCTGATTGTTTTTTCTTTATTAGTTAACGGCAAATCATATCCGGGTAGTGTAATCCGGTCAAAATCACTAGAAATTTTACTCTGCCTTGATTTTAAATCCAGACTTTTCTGAACCGCTGCAATAATAATTGGTCCAAGTATCGGAATGGCAATCAATCCTTTAATAATATCCCTGCGCTTCATAAATCAATCAGTTTTTGTCGATTTTGTTTCTGAAAATGATCCGGTCCAATCCAGCAATAAAGCCCGTTGGGAACAGATAGACAATACAAAGTGACACCAATTCAACCAGGTTCTTGTCAACAATGAAATAATTTCCTTCTGCGGGCATATTATAGGAGTGGAATAACAGTGGAGGGTGGGAAAGATAATATAACGCCAGCAATACGATACCGGCAATGCTGGCCGGTCGGGCCAGCAGTCCAAGTATCAATGCTGATCCGATAAGGATAAGCCCCCATATATTTAAAAAATCGACTATGTTCACAATATCCGGATTAGATGCAAGTGACTGGAAAAATCTTGCGAAAATACCGCCCGAATCCATCAGGTACAATTCTGATGACCAGGAGGGATTGAGAAGTTTGGCCAGACCTTCATAAAGCAGGTGCCACCCAATAACAATCCTTAATAATATCAGGAAAATGGTTTGTGCAATTGAGTAATTAAATTTTCCCATTTTTCAGGTAATTATTTAACTCATAAAATTAAAGGCGGGAAACCATATTGTCTTTTAAGCCAGACACCAGGTTTCCCGCCAAAGATTAATAAGGAGGTAGTTAAATAATCCCTGTCTTCAACAAACAGGGATTATTTTTTAAATATCACTATTTTACGAATCTGGTAGTGGCAGTACTTCCCTCTTTTGTCATGACAGAAATCAGGTAAACACCACTGGTAAGGTCCTCGACATTAATTGAGTTACCACGAATATCATTATAGTTCCGGACAACCTGGCCAAGGGCATTACAGATTTGTGCACTTTCGACAGTTTCCTTTCCGGTGAAAAACAACACATTTTCAACGGGATTTGGATATATTCCAAGTTCTGATTTCTCTATCTTATCAACACCTAAAACGGTGCCTGCCAGCTTTAGCAATGCATATTCCGAAGCATCCTCGTTTGTACCAGCTTCCTGCCACCAGAAGTAATTATGCTGAACAACAGGTTCTTCGTCCGCATCAGAAGCCATCAGTTCGAAACTGATCTTTTTGCCTATTTCAGGAACGAATGTATAAAGTCCGCCATTCCCATTCAGAGCTGTCCATGTTAAGAAAACTTCAAGTTCCCAGCCTTTCCCATCATCCCTGTCATACCATGCAAAATCGCAACCGGTCATATCTCTGTTTTCCCACAATACGTCCATCTGTGTCATACCATAGGTAAATGTATATTTCTGTTCCCAGGTCCTGGTTTCGGGCTGCCACCATGCATTGTACCATGCCCTTTTACTAGCATCATCAGTAACAAGGATAGCTGACTCAATACAGTCGCGATTCCAGAGCTCTTCTGCTGAGTAGTTTATGATATCATCCTGGAAGTTAAAGTACATGTACAGACCGTTATTATCCCAGACACATTTAAAGAAAACAGTATAGTCATCGGCGGATGATGGTGCCGGCAGAGTAGTACTTGGAGCATCTACAGGGATAGCCTGGAAATTAGCCCAATCATCAAAGAATTCATCGATCACAGGCCTGTCTGTATCATCGACTTTCTTTATCGAGAGGGTTGGCCATGGGGCTGGTTCGACTACTACGATGTAGGTTCTTGAATGTCCGTCTTCAGCAGTTACTTTGACCTTCATACCAGTGACCAGTTCCACGTCATCATTAAGTTCTGTGCCACCTGCATCTGTTATTACAACTGTAGCGGAGTCGTGAACGCTAATATTTTCATACAATGCTGCTACTTTGGTTCCTTCGAAAATACCCAGCAATGAGTCATTGGTAGCTGAAATATCTCCAAGTCCAAACCAGCTGATATTATTGTCGTTGCTCAGGACATAAAGAAATAGTTCATAGAATCTGGCAATCCCGTTTTCCGCGGTCACAGCAAGATACATTCCATTGGTAACATCGGTTGATCCTGCTACCGGGGCATAATTCTCATCCACAACAGATGCAGTAGCACCATCCGAAACGGTTGAAGCTGCAACCATCATATTAACGGTTACAGCGGTCAGAGGATACACATCCAGTACTTGCGTACCGACAAGTCTACCAATGGTTATTGCTTCAAGCAAATTTCCATCTTTTACAGTGGTGGCAGTACCTGTAACTGTAATATTGTCAAAATGTGCCGGATCATTAACGGAGCCAAGCCCAATCATTCCCTTTGCTCCCAGTTTAGCATCAGTAAGTGTTAATATCTGGACATTATCCTTATAACATGTTACAGCATTACCCACACGCGTAACCTTGAATGTGTGCCAATCATTATCCTGGAACAGGCTGTCAGCGCAGAATATGAGGTCTTCACGCAAACCACCTGCAACGTTTGAAAGTTTGGTTGCATTGGACTTATTATATAACCACAATGCATTGTAGTCATATTCAGATTCCATCCCGAATACCAGGGCCAGATCCCAATTGCCATCACTATTCTCTGAAGCTGGTTTAAACAGGTCAGCTTCCAGTGTGAAATCACCATATGTATTGGTCGGGATATAAGCTATATTGGCAAGATGATATGGATAAAGCCACCATTGCCAGTCAGTATTTCCGGGAGCCAGTCTCGGATTATCAATGGACTGGAGGTAAATTACAGGTTCAGTGCCAACGGTGTCAACGATGACTTTACCGAGATTAACAGCCGCATAATTTGCATAGTTCCCCCATGTGGCATTACCTGAAAACTGTACAGGAGGTACCCATGCCCTGATTTCATCTATAAGGATACTGTCGTTAAGGGTTCCTATACCCAGTTTGCCAGTACCTGCAAGTGCGTTATTAGTTACTGAAACCACCGGGCCATCATCAAAGAAAGCGGATAATTTTTCACCGATACGCAAGACCCTTACTTTATGCCAGTCGTTAATACCTTTTGTTTGCTCAAGGAAGGTCTTATAAGCTATACCACCCACCTGTGCCCTTACACCATTTATAACCGTATAAAAGCAGGATCCATTATTACGCCACAGTGTGAACATTTTATAGTTATACTCATCTACATAATCAAAGATCATGCACACATCCCAATAACCAGTTGTTGTGCTATCAGGCATCTTCACAATTGCTTCCAGCTCAAAGGTTCCGGAGTAGTCAGGACCTTTTACAGCCAGATCGGCACAATGATGAGGATAGTTCCACCACTGCCAGTCGGTATTCCCGGGATCGAGTCGCGGCGTCATACCCCTGACTGTTGTAATCATAGAATCACCTGAGTTTACCCAGTGGGCTGGATCTACAACTGTATACCCAGTCCAGTCTCCATAAACAGGGTCCGGACCCAGTACCTGGGCTGACAGATTTGCAGTGAACCCCAGTAGTAATACCAGGAAAAATAAGGAAAGTTTAGTTCTCTTCATTTGGTACATTTTTAATTAATAATTAGTTAATAATTGGATATTATTTTGCATAATCGAAATTAATTTCAACAAGCAGCAATTCTGTCCTGTCTTATCCTGTATTATTTCAATTTTATTTTAATTTCTATTATTATATCGTTTAAAATG
>JBGPAO010000095.1:0-10231 GCA_041480755.1 Bacteroidia bacterium | reverse complement strand
TGCTATTAAATAATGAAAACTGTCTCGATAAGGTTCTATGAGGAGTTAAACGATTTCCTCTCTCAAAATAAAAAGAAAAAGAGGTATGATATTAATATTTCCGGAAAGCAGACTATTAAAGACCTCATAGAATCACAGGGCGTCCCTCACACTGAAATCGATCTTATCCTGATAAATAGCCAGCCAGTCCCGTTTAGTCAAATCATCAATGACGGTGACGATATCTCTGTCTACCCTGTGTTCGAAAGTCTTGATATTTCAGGCATAACCCCTCTTGAAAACCGGCCTCTCCGTGATCCCGGATTTATCCTTGATGTACACCTGGGAAGGCTGGCTAAATACCTCCGCGTAATGGGTTTTGATACGCTTTATAGCAATAATTACTCTGATAATGAGATCGTTGAAATATCAGCTAAAGAAAAAAGGATAATACTTACCAGGGACAAGGGTTTGCTGATGAGAAATGCTGTTCAGCGGGGATACTGGGTACGGAATACCAGCGTAAAGGAGCAGGCATTCGAAGTAATCAGAAAATTTAACTTCTTTTCCCTGATCAGTCCTTTTAAACGATGCATTGAATGTAATGGATTAATAAAACCGGTCAGCAAAGAATCCATTATCAATTTTATCCAGCCCGGGACAAAAAAATATTTTAATGAGTTCTTCCAGTGTACAGGGTGCAGGAAAGTCTACTGGAAGGGCAGCCACTATGGCAGAATGAATGAGTTTATTATCGGTTTGATAAAAGAAAGAAAGTAAGAAGACTAAAATGTCAAATAACTATATTGCCGTGATATTACTTTAAAATGATCCAATCATGAAACTAATTCATCATAAAAAAAATCTGTTTTTGCCTGTACTGATATTATTATTTGCGCAGAACACAATTTCATCGCCAGTGGAATATCCGGGGCAAAGTATAAAAGATTATACAGTGGCTGCTCAAATTCCTTTATCATGGGAGGTGGGATTTCATAAAGAAAAATCACAGACACCTGACCGGTGGTTTACGGCAAAAGTACCCGGTGCCGTTCAGCTTGATCTGGTAACCACTCTGGAAAATCCCGACTGGCAATATGCCGATGGATATAAACAGTTTTTATGGATGGAAGATGTATTCTTTACATACAGGACAAATTTTCAAAAACCTGTTCTATCGGATAATCAGCAGTTGTTTTTTATCAGTAAAGGGATTGATTACCGTTTTGAGATTTTTATTAACGGGGTAATGATTCTTGAGCAGGAAGGCATGTTTACTCCGGTGGAAGCAAATCTAACACCTTATCTTAATGACAACAACGAACTCCTTATAACCATTTATCCTGTTCCGAAATCTAATAAACGCCGTGCCGACCGGTCACAGGCAGATCATAGCTTTAAACCTGCCGTGAGTTATGGATGGGACTGGCATCCAAGGCTGGTCCCGTCAGGTATTTGGGATGATACATATCTGGAGGTCAGAAATGCCGGATATATCAAAGAGATGGATTTTACATATGAGCTGGACCAGAAACTTGAAAAAGCAACAATAATGGTTCAGGGCAAATCCGGTGGCCAGAGCGGAACAGCACGGCTGATGATCCGTTTAAATAACCAGACGGCCTTTGAGAAGAAGTCTGAGATTAAAGACTCGCAGTTCATAATAAATGGAACTATTGAAGATATTAATCTCTGGTGGCCTTATGAAATGGGTAATCCTGTTTTGTACGATTTTGTCCTGGAATTAACCGATAATGAGAATAATGTCCTTGATCAGCAATCATGGAAGGGTGGCTTCAGGAAGATACAGCTCGTTGAAAACACGGGAGCTGTTGCCCGGGATGATCTTTTCCCTAAAAGCCGGAACGAGCCGCCATTTACAGTGGAAATCAACAATATAAGGATTTTTGCCAAAGGGACAAACTGGGTTAATCCGGAAGTATTTCCCGGCATAATAACTAAAGGGAGATATAAAGAACTCCTGGAATTAGCAAAGGGAATGCATTTTACCCTCCTGAGAGTATGGGGAGGAGGAATAGTGAACAAGGATTCCTTCTTTGAGCTATGTGACCAGATGGGTATAATGGTATGGCAGGAATTTCCGCTTGCCTGCAATGATTATCCTGATGATCCCTCCTACCTGTCAGTACTCAGGAAAGAAGCCACATCTATTGTTAAACGCCTGCATAACCATCCGTGTCTTGTCATCTGGTCAGGAGGAAATGAGCTTTTTAATTCCTGGTCCGGCATGAATGACCAGTCATTAGCCCTGAGATGGCTTAACTCGATTTGTCTAGGGTATAGTCCTGAAATACCTTTTATTCCAACTTCTCCGTTGATGGGAGTCGGGCACGGACACTACATTTTCTATGACAAAAATAAAGACGAAGATGTATTCCAGATGATGAACAGGAGCCATTATACGGCATTAACCGAATACGGCATGCCTTCACCATCAGATACTGCAATTATCCATAAGATCATTCCTGAAAATGAATGGTTCCCGCCTGCACCAACAGATGCCTGGAAAGCACACCACGCTTATGGGGCATGGGTTGGTGAGACATGGCTCTGTCAGGACATCCTGGAGAAATATTTCGGAAAAGCAGAAAGTCTTGAACAGCTGGTTGAATGGGGTCAGACACTTCAATCAATTGGTTATAAAGCTATTTATGAAAGTGCCCGCCAGAAATGGCCGTATTGTTCAATGGCTCTTAACTGGTGCTTTAACGAGCCATGGCCAACAGCTGCCAACAACAGCATCATACAATACCCCGCTCTTCCTAAACCATGTTTTGAAGCTATTAAACAGGCATGCAGGCCTGTGATGGCAAGTGCTGTTATCCCAAAATTTTTGTGGAACAGGAATGAAGTGCTGAATTTCAGTCTTGTGATGATTAATGGATCACTTGAAAGGATTCCTGCCGGAAGAATGGAAGTTTTGATAAACGGTAATCCTGCCGGCAAATGGGATTATCCTGACATTCCTGCCAACAGTAATATTCATGGTCCCGCAATTGAGTTTCAGTTATCCGGGTTAAAAGAACAATGGATTCGTATCGAGCTTCGTGTATCCGGTAATAATGAGCTGAACTCCGGGTATCAGTTATTGGCCAGGTAATTTATTTACTGTTCGTTTGAGAATGAATTGTTACAAGAGTCTTTGATTTTCGTTTCTGGATTAAGTATAAATAACGTTATTGACAGAAGGGTTAATCACATGAATAAATAATGATCGGTATATTTGTACCTAAACGGCCAACAATTAAATCATGAAAAAATCAGAAAACATCAATTTGGGTAATATTGAAAAATTAAAGAATTTTCTAACCCGGTTCAAAATACCCTTCAGATTAACGTTCATCATAACAGGTATTGCATCCACAATCTGGTTTTTGATTAAAGTCATACCAAAACCAAGTCGCGCGACATATCCCTGCATGCAAGCCGCAGCACCAATTATGTCAGGATTTATCGTCTGGCTTATAGGACTCTCTGCCTCAGCCATTGCATTCAGAAAAGCAAATATCCTGTTTCGAAGGGCAAAATTGTTACCTGCCACAGTTCTGGTATCAGTCGGAGTAATTTTCTGTGTAATGCTCTCCCTGCAATCCAATAAGCAATCTTCGGCTTTACCTGTCATTAGCCAGGCTGAACATGAAGCCCTTAACCCCTTCGGTGAAGCACAGGGTATTTTCCCTGGCAGGGTTGTCTGGGCATGGGATCCGGCAGCTACAAACGAAAACCAAACACGATACGAAAGTGGTGACGGGTATATTAATGAGCAAGATGATTATTATTTTTTAATAAAGAATAATAATCAACCAGTTATTGATTCCATGGTTGCAAATGTGGTACTTAACCTAGGTGGGGAATCGGGACTTGAAGCTTCATGGGATAAACTGTTCAGATATCATAATAAAAAGAAATTAGGTTTTGAAAAGTCTTATTCCCCTGGTGAAAAGATTTTCATTAAAATTAACGCAACATCCATCCTGACTGAAGGAGGACAAACTTGGGATACCTGGATGACTGACAGTATTAAAAAATATAAGCCAAACTGGTGGAATGAACCAGATGTGGTGGAGACCACACCACAGGTTGTCCTATCTGTAATAAGACAATTGATCAATGAAGCTGGTGTGCAACAGGAAGATATTTATATCGGAGATCCGATAAAAAATGTATATCAACATCTATTCAATATGTGGAAGACAGAATTTCCTAATATTAATATTTTGGGTAATGACATCTTCTATACAGATGCAAAGGAGAATCGATCCTTAAATCTTGCTGCGACTGGAAGGATTCCTGTTGTACCTAGTACGGAGGATCTTATTTTCTACTCTGATAAGGGGACTATCATGGATGAAGCTATTTCGGATAAACTTTACACAATATATGAAAATGCTGATTATTTGATAAATATAGCCTCACTTAAAGCTCATGCATGTGCTGGGATTACACTGTGTGCTAAAAATCATTTCGGTTCCCAAACAAGGAGTGGTGCTAACCACTTACATAAGGGTTTAATAGGGGAAGAAAATGATAAACCATATCGAACCAGCTATGGCATGTATCGTGTTCAGGTAGACTTAATGGCCCATGAACTTCTTGGTGGTAATACTATTTTGTTTATTGTGGATGGATTATATAGTGCACAAGAAGGTTGGACACAGGCACAACCTATTAAATGGAGAATGGCACCCTTCAATAATGATTATACTAACTCTGTCATTGCTTCTCAGGACCCTGTGGCCCTTGAATCAGTATGCTTTGATCTTCTGAGGAACGAATATAATGGTACAGATGGAAGAACAAATCGTCCAAATTTCGGCGCTGCTGATGACTACCTTCACCAGGCTGCTGATTCGGCTAACTGGCCGGAGGGAATTCTGTACGATCCGGAAAATGACGGTACAGTTATTGAAAGTCTGGGAACACATGAACACTGGAATGATCCCCTGAAAAAACAATATTCCAGGAATCTCGGGATGGATTATGGTATCGAACTATTTGCACCCGGCATCGTTAACAATGTCCCAAAAGTGGTTAAAAGTCCTGGTGACGTTGTCATTCATAAGAACAGCAAGCCTGTATATCTTGTTAACGATCTCAGGGATGTATTTTCGGACACTGACGGAGATGATCTCACATTTTCAGTCACCCCTTCCAACAGCGATGAAGTGGATGCTATGCTTGACGGTGACAGTGCAGTCATTATACAATCCGGTAATAACTTTACAGGCTTCAGTGAAGTCACATTAACTGCTTCAGACGGTACAGATGAGATCAGTGAGATAATCCGGATAAAAGTTGTAAATGAAACACAGATGACGGCTCTCATGACAACTGAAGCAATCGTTTTTGATGGTGCCGCTGATGAAACTATCTGGCAAAATTCCAGGTGGTACTATATTGACCAGGTATGGATACCTTACAGGGCTGATATGGCAGCAGAGGATTTTTCAGGAAGATATAAGGTTGCATGGTCAGAGGATTCAAATCTGCTGTACTTCTATGCTGAAACCACTGATGATGTCTTTGTTGATGGCTATGTGTATAATTCAGACCCTTCCATAGGTGGTAATTACCCAAGCTATGACATACTGGAAATATTCATCGATGAAAATAAATCAGGGGGGAAACACGTATTTGATGATGGAACTGACTGGGGAACCAATGGAGAGAACGCTTTCTCCTACCACTATTCTATTTCCCAGCCTGCTGATGGCGAAACCACATCCTCTGTGGTTGCATGCGATATTGCAGGCACATCCTGGAGCTCTTATTCGATTCCCAATTACGCAGATCATCTTGAGAATTTTATTGTAAGAAGAGATGGGAACAGGCTTTCCTGGGAATTCAGCCTGAAAGTTTATAATGATTCTTATGACGACGGAAATCCTGAAAACTCAAGAGTGACACTTTCGATCGGAAAACAGATTGGGTTGTCATTAGCTTATTGTGATAATGATAATCCAACCGAAGAACCAAAAACAAGGGATAATTTCATTGGGTCGGATGTTGGCCCCGACCAACAGTTGACAGAATGGAATGAACATTGGATGAATGCAAGCGTTTATGGTAACCTGAAACTGGATGATGACCAGCCAAACCGGCCACCTGAAGTAACCGGTACTATTGAAAGCCTGGATATTTTCACTGGTAATATTCCTTTTATAGCATCTTCAAATCTGAGCGAGGTATTTCAGGATCCGGATGGAGATCAGCTTGTATATTCTGGTTCATCAGATAATGCAGATTTCACGGTTGAGATAATTAACGATTCAGTGTATGTGACTGCTGCAGATAATGGTGAATTGGGCAGCGCTGTTATAACCATCACTGCAAGTGACGGGGATTATTATACTATTACTCAGTTTACGGTACAACTCGTTACTGATGCGGTCATAGTTTTATCAGCATCAGATTATATTGATTTAAGACCTAATCCAGTTAAATCCAATCTTATTATTAGTATTAATAATAAGAGCCTGGGGCTTGTCGAAATTCAGGTTATGGACCTGTCTGGAAAATTAATCGTTAAAAAACTTGAATTTAAGATCAGCCAGGTCGAAGAATATAATGTTGATCTTAATGATCTGGATCCCGGACTGTACCTTGTTCAGATTAAACAGGGAGTTTACAGTACCATAAAGAAAATCGTCCATCAATAATTTTTATTCTCTTATAATGAAATATCCAAAAAGATTACAGATCATTAATGCCTGGTTTAACCGGCTAAGGTTGCCTGTTAAGGTTACATTTATTCTGATGGGGATTGCATCTACTGGTTGGTTTCTGATCAGGGTGATTCCCAAACCAAGTCGAGCTGCATATCCATGTATGCATGCTGCTGCGCCGGTAATGTCGGGTTTCGTGGTTTATCTGCTGGGATTATTAGGATCTGTGATAATATTTAAAAAATTCAGAGAAAAAATCCGTCAAGCCCGTTTTATCACAGCAGGTATTATGCTGATTGCAGGATTAACCACCCTTGGATTCATGGTTGCCAGGAATCCACTTAAAGCAAAGGCTGATGCAAAAATACCCCTGGCAATCCATACTCCGAATGAACCCATGGGAGAAGCCAGCAGCATCTTTCCCGGCCGGGTAGTATGGGCCTGGGATCCTGATGCGACAAATGAAAACTGCGTCCCAACCAATTACGGGGATGGATGGTGGATGGGAAAAAATAATAACCAGACGATTGTCGACCAGATGATGCATGACGCAATTTGGAAATTAACGGGAGAATCGACTATGGCATCTGCATGGGACACCCTGTTCAGATTCCATAATAACAAAAAACATGGCACAAATAATTCCTATACTCCTGGTGAAAAGATATTTATTAAGATCAATGTTACCAGTGCATGGGGTGCAGGTGAATCCTGGGGGAATATGTATCCTGGCTTCGACAAAAATAAAAATTCATATTATGGAATTGCAGAAACCTCTCCACAGGTTGTTCTTTCAATATTCAGACAGCTGGTAAATGAAGCAGGAGTAAGTCAGAGTGATATTTATGTGGGTGATCCCATGAAAAACATCTATACCCATGCGTACAACTATTGGCATGCTGAATTTCCTGATATTAATTACCTGGGAAATTATATTCACTATAATAAGTTTACTGAAGATTTCCTTGTTGAGAACGGACGGACACCAGTTGTTGAAGGATCCGATGTATTGTTATTCTATTCGGATATTAATACCATACCCGAAATTGATCTTACATATACCATCGTTGAACAGGCAGATTATATGATTAATATCCCTGCCCTTAAAGCTCATAAAAGAGCCGGGATCACACTTACTGCGAAGAACCATTTCGGGACACAATCACGCAATGGTGCAGGCCACCTGCATGCAGGACTGGTAGCCCCTAATGAAGAGTATCCCCCCACCCGTACATCTTATGGAATGTACCGTACACAGGTCGATTTGATGGGACATCCATACCTGGGAGGTAATACAATGCTGTTTATTGTCGATGGCCTGTGGGCTGGATCCGAAGCTGTTAATCCGCCAACAAAATGGGATATGGCTCCATTTAACGGAGACTGGACCTCTTCGGTGTTTATGTCACAGGATCAGGTCGCACTTGAATCTGTATGTTTTGATTTCCTCAGGACAGAATATGATGGGTCGGGAGGTAAGGTTAATTATCCAAATTATGAAGGTGTGGACGACTATCTAAGGCAAGCAGCTGATCCATCGAAATGGCCCGCCGGCATCACCTATATGCCCGATGGTGAACATGCTCTGACCAGCCTTGGTATCCATGAACACTGGAACAATTCAACGTCAAAGCAATACTCGAGGAATCTGGGCTTGAATGTCGGGATCCAGCTGTTAAGCATTCCGGATGGGCTTGTCATATCCTCAATAAATCATAGAGATTTAGCATTAACATCAGCTGGAATAAGCAATACTTACCCGAATCCATTTTCTGAATATACTACTATTGAATACCATGTTGGGGCTTTTTCAACTGTTGAAATTGAAGTGTTCAATATTTGGGGGCAGAAAGTCAAAAGCCTGGAGAGAGAAACCCACATTCCGGGTTCTTATTCAGTAGTATGGGATGGCAAGGGTGAAAACTCCAGTCCTTTACCAAATGGAATATACTTTGTAAGGTTGAAATTATACACCAACACCGGACTTCAAACTCTTACAAGACAGGTACAGATTCTCAGGTAAAGAAATGTCTCAAATGTGCTCAGGTGCACTAAAATGTCTCAAAACTTTTTTTCCTGAACTTTAATGTAGAATACATTCAGGTAATCTTTTTATTCCTAAACCTTTGTCTTTACCTCAGCCTCAACCTTAGTCTTTCTTCAATTTTAGTCATTCCAAATTTTAGTCATTTGTAACTTCTTCATTCATTTCCCCAAAGCTTTGGATCATTCCCGTTGGCCTTCCTCCATGCATCCCTCCATTTATGCATATCAGCAGGATAGATGAACGGTTTCGGTTTCCGTGATTCTTTATCAGGAAGGGGCGGCAATGCATTGAATGGGGGCAGCTGATACCAGTAAGCTACACTTGACATATCAAGGGTCAGACAATTGTTGTGGCCATGTTCAATAGTGAATCTCAGAGATTTATCGAAATAGACAGGATCATTTATATGAAACCTGTATAAATGTGTCCTTCCGAGCCAGCCAACATCATCATTCACCCTGCCGAAACCGTAATACGGGTGCTTAAACATCGTATTCGGGCACCACGACATATTGAAATAATCTTCAGTACCTGTCCCATGAAGTGTTGGCAATTGGTCCCCGTCAATAAAAATCATATCATCACCTTCCCCGTACCACATCGGGCTTGGCGAATGAACGTAATAATTCACACCTACAAAATGGCCCTTCCCCTTAATATCGGCTATCAGGTAATTATTCTTTCCATCAGGATTATTACCCTGCTGTCCCAGTACTCCCCATTCATTCTCTCCGGATTCAGGGGCTTCGGTCAGTTCATGATTATACCATGCATGGAACCGTCCCATTTTTTCCGGAAGTGATTTCATTTCAGTATAATCAACGTAGTAATAAAATGCCTCTATAGTCTTCCCCGTCTGGTTTTCAATTTCAATCTTTGCTCCATTTGAGAAAGGCATTACGAAATAACAAACCATCGCCCTGCCTTCGACCGGACCCGATGAAATAGGAAGGCTTGAAAACGGATAGCATTCATCCCAGCCCTGTCCGAAGAATGGGCCGATGGGGGAAACAACAGATGGGATATCACTTCCGTCCCAGTACATGCGCAGAATAATATCATTTCTGCTTAATGCGGGAGGCGGGGGAGCTATGGTGATCCATATATGATCTATCATCCCAGCACCCTTAACATCAAAAAGGATCCGTTTTTCTCCATCCCTGATGTTTTCTAATCTGTCATTGTTCCCGCCTGAACGGTCGTAACTACTTACACGCTTGCTTTTTACATCATCCCTGATGACTGCAAGCTCATGAAGATCAGTCACTGCAACCTGCGCAATGAGGCCGTCAAAGGCCATTAAAAACAAAAAAGCCAATACATAAAACAAATTGATCTTTTTCATAGCAATTAGATTTGTAATTATTCTAAGGATAAGATTATTATTCTGGATCAAGCCGATTTTTTGTCTAATGGTTTATGTTCCTCTTTTCCAGTATTCCAGTATTCCAGTATTCCAGTATTCCAGTATTCCAGTATTCCAGTATTCCAGTATTCCAGTATTCCAGTATTCCAGTAT
>JBGPAO010000094.1:0-10231 GCA_041480755.1 Bacteroidia bacterium | reverse complement strand
GATGGTGATTTTTCCATTGCTTTAAATAATTCTGAATGGATTGCGGCGATGTTCTTCAGGTCTTTATTTCCACCGGCAATAGAAAGATCCTGTCCCTGCATATCCAGTTTATTCTCAATATAACTTATTGTCATCTGGTTAATATCAACTGCAGGTAAAAATGCAAGTTCCTTGGGACTTTCAGTAGTTGTTTCTGCGATAAGCCCGGATTCATTCAAGTCAAAAAGAATATCTCTAACAAGTCTTATTGGTAATCCAAGTTTATGACTGATCTGTGAAGCGCTCAGAGGGGGTGTTCCTTCTATAAATCCTTTGATTATCTGGTGAATGATCAGTAAGGTTACCAGCCGTTTCTTGTTATGAGGTATTTTTAGAGCTTCTAATTCGACCTCATATTTTTCAATATTCTGATATGCGAATGACAATTCTGCACCCAGAAGCACGATAAGCCAGCTCAGCTGCAGCCATACAAGGAACAACGGTATGGCCAGAAAACTTCCGTAAATAGCACCAAACCTTGAAACACCCACCTGGAATTCAATATATACCCACTGAATGATCTGATATATAGTTCCGGAAATAAGCGCTGCAATCAATCCATATTTAAAGATCACTTTTGTATTGGGCATAACGACATACAGTAGTGTAAAAAGGAGATAGATAAGTATATATGGTATCAGTTTCACAAGAAATGCGACCAGAGGTCCCAGGTATTGCATGAGACCCGTACTGTCTGTAACATAATTTGAAAGGTAAACAGTAACTGTACTGGCCAACAGGAAAAGAATAGGCAGGATAAGCATCATGGAAAGATAATCACTGAATTTTCTGATAAACGGACGCGCTTTTTTTATCTCCCAGATTGCATTAAAAGAATCCTCGATATTTCCAAGAACCTGCATAACAGCCCATAACAGAACAACAAGACCAATCCCGGCGATAAATCCTCCGTTTATCTCAAGTATCATATTACTTGCAAAATCTTTGATATAATCCACCGCTGCCTGTAGATCCTCCCTTCCGGCAAACAGGTCCTGGATAAACTTTTCAAGTCGTTCTTCAAAACCAAATCCCTTCGAAATACCAAAGATAAGTGCAGCCACGGGCACAACGGACAATAAAGAATAAAATGTTAGCGCAGAAGCATGAAGGTTTATTCTGTTCTTCTGGAATCCTCTCAAGGCCAAAAGTATGATCCGGAGTTGCCTGATAAGGTAAGAAGCAAATTTTGGGTATTTGGTAAGCTCGACTATCCAGACTTCTTCTCTGATGAACTTTATGATTCTTTTGAATATGCGAATTAAGTTGACCATATCTAACTAACAAAGATAAAAACTATGCAGATATACAATAATACAAAACGGTTCATAATTATATAATTAATTAACAGGTAATTGTCTGCACTCCTGTAACAAATGGTTTATAAATGGTGCCGGTGATCCCGTCTTATTGGTTATATTTGGGCCAATTTTTAATTAATGAAAATACAGATACTTCATCTCGTTGAGGGGGCAGGAAAGGCTGAGGGTTTGACCGTAATAATTGATGTTTTCAGGGCATTCAGTACAGCCTGTTATATCATGGAAAATGGTGCTGAAAAAATTATTCCGGTAAGTGAAACTATTCAGGCATTTCGGATGAAGGAAAGAAATCCGGAGCTTGTTCTTGTTGGTGAGGAATTTGAAAAGCAAATTCCCGGATTTGATTTCGGCAACTCACCTCTGCATATTCTGAATACTGATTTTACAGGTAAGACAATAGTCCATCGAACCAGCTCCGGGACACTCGGAATGGTAAGCGCCACCGGTGCAGATGAATTGCTAACAGGAAGTTTTGTCAATGCCGGTGCAATAATCAATTATATCCAAAAGAAAAATCCCGGGATAGTTTCACTCGTCTGCATGGGTTATGCAGCGCTCAGGCCTGTTGAAGAAGACACATTATGTGCGGAATACATCAGCGAGGCATTAAATGGCAGGAACCCCGAATTCCATAAGATGGTGAAGATAATTAAAGACACCAGTGCAAAAAGATTTTTTGATCCGGCAAATGCAAGTTTTTCACCTACTGAAGATGTGGATCTTTGTCTGGATCTGAATCGCTTCAACTTTGTCCTCAGGGCGGTCAAATCTTCTCAAGAAGGTATTTACCTGAGAAGAATAGATCTTTCATAAAAGGATTCTTTTTTCGGAAATTTATTCAAAAATTTTTACTAGAAAATTTGCATAATTAATAATCATGTATTATTTTTAACTTTTTAGTTAAACTTATTAGTTAATCTATCTGGTTAAATCAAATTTTTAAGAGAAATGACAGAAAATGATAAACAAACCGAGGAGAAGATCTTTGAAGCCGCAACAGATGTGTTCGTCGAAAAAGGAATGGATGGAGCCCGCATGCAGGATATTGCCAACCATGCCGGAATAAACAAGGCATTGTTGCATTACTACTACCGTACAAAAGATCATCTTTTCAATGCGGTTTTTGAGAAGATTGCAGGACAGCTATTTAAGAAGTTTGCACCTGTACTTGATGAAAATCTCTCCCTTGAAGAAAAGATCAGGTTCTTTTTCAGGGAGCATATTGGATTTCTGCAAAGGAATCCCAGGCTTCCATCATTTCTCCTGAACGAATTAAATCGCAATCCTGAGAGGATAAAAAAGCTGATTCAGAGTATTGATATTAATAAATTATGGGCCACTCTCGAAAAGCAACATAAAGAAGAACTGGTAAAATATAATATCACCAGGGAGACTATCCCGCAGTTAATGACATCCATTGCTGCACTTAGCGTATTCCCGTTTGCCGCCAAAGCAATAATTTCGGGTATTATGGAAAAACTGGGTTACGATTTCGATGAATATATTGAGGTAAGGAAAAAATATGCTGCGGATTTTGTAATAAAAGCAATAACAAAATAATCACACGGAAAATGAAAAGAAAATTCCTGATACTATTCATTTTACTATCGCCATTTACAGCCTTTTCACAAAAAATAATAACACTTAAGGAGTGTTATGATAAAGCTGCCGATATAAATCCGCTTGCTCTGGAAAAGGAAGCTTATACTGAAATCTGGCAGTTAAAAGATAAAAACCTTTCCAGGGGCTGGCTGCCAACGCTCGATGCAAACGGCAGTTTTATCTACAACTCTTCAGTTGTTGATATGACCGATATACTTGGTAATCTTCCTGTTCCGGGCATTGCCGATTTAATTAAACCATTGCCGCATGAACAGTATAAAATAACGGTTGATGTTAATCAGGTTATTTATGACGGCGGAGCAATAAAAGGTGCACGCGTTCTTGAAGAGGCAGATTTGAACATCAATCAGAAGCAGACTGAAATAGATCTTTATAAGCTACGCGGACAGATAAATGGCTATTATTTTAACCTGTTGCTGCTTGACAGACAGAAAGAACTTCTGCAAAATTATCTGGAGCTTATAAACAAACGTATTTCTTCAATGAATTCGGCCCTGGCCAGCGGTGTCATATTAAGATCTGATATTGATGTCATTACATCAGAAAAGATAAAGCTTGAACAACAGATGGGCGAAAATAAGATCAGGAAAGCATCGCTTCTGAAAATATTATCCGGTCTCATCGGGACTGAAATTGATGCTTCTGCAGAATTTGTGCTTCCACTACCAGGGGATGAGATAACTAATGAATTATCCCGTCCGGAATTGCAGATATTTGACCTCAGGAAAGAACAGCTCAATGCCGCAATGAAAGTTATACAAAGTAAACGAATGCCCAAAGCATTTGGATTTGCCACTCTCGGTTATGGAAATCCTCCCGGCACCAATTTCTTTAAGGATGAATTTGCTCCATACTATATACTCGGAGCTGGTCTTAAGTGGAATATTTTTGACTGGAACAAAGTTAAAAATGAAAAGCAGGTAATAAGTCTTCAGCAGGGCATAATTGATAACAGGAAAAGCGACCTGACAGATAACCTTAAAAGGCTCCTGGATGCAAAGAGCGCAGAAATTTCAAGCCTGAGGGCCCTTCTTGAGTCCGACTCTGAACTTATCGCGATAAGGAAGAGGATCACTGCCGCTGCAGAATCGCAATATGAAAACGGAACCCTCACTGCAACAGATTATATGAATGAAATGATTTCCCAGAGGCAGGCTGAACTGAATTTTGAAATACACAAAATAAACCTGGCAATGGCACAGGTAGAGTATATGAATATAAGCGGAAAGGAAATAGAATGATCCCTATGAGGAGGAGAACGGGCGAGGGGGAGAACGGGCGAAAAATTCAGAATTACATTCATAATATTAGTAAACTACACATTACATAATATGAAAACTAGATCAATAATAATCATCGCAGCAGTAATGCTGGCCGGCTGTAAAAACGGGGCAGATGAGGCTGATGCCTATGGAAACTTTGAAGCTACGGAAGTTATTGTCTCTGCCGAAACCAGCGGACGGATCCTGAAATTTGAGCCAACAGAAGGATCTGAAATTGATAAGGGATCAGAAATAGCTCTCGTGGATACCATACTATTCCATCTCCAAAAAGCAGAAATAAATGCCGGAATGATGAGTGTCCGGACACGTGTTAATACTATAAATGCCCAGAATGATATTCTGAATCAGCAGGTTGACAATCTAAATATCAATATTGCCAGGATAGAGAACATGTTAAAAGATGATGCTGCAACGAAAAAACAATATGATGATCTGACAGGCCAGGTGGCAGTACTACAGAAGCAGATAGCCGCCAACAACACCCAGAAGACGTCGATAGCAGCCGAATTATCGGTATATGAATCGAAAAAAGCTACCCTGAATGAACAGGTTGCACGCAGCAGTGTTAAAAGCCCTCTTAAAGGGACCATTATCGAAAAATACTCCGAGGCAGGAGAGCTGGCAGCTGCAGGAAAACCGCTGGTCAAAATCGCTGACCTTTCTTTAATTAAACTAAAAGTATATGTGAGCGGTGCACAGCTGGGATCAGTAAAAATTGGACAACAATGCACCGTTAGAATAGATGACGGAAAAAAAGGTTACTCATCATTTACAGGAACAATAAGCAACATTTCAGGCAAAGCTGAATTCACTCCAAAGATAATTCAAACGAAAGAAGAGCGTGTTACACTGGTATATGCAGTAACCATTGATGTAAAGAATGACGGCACCATGAAGTCGGGAATGCCCGGAGAAGCAATATTTTGAAAACAGCATGGCAGAATGCAAAAAATAATTGAGGCATCGGGCATAAGTAAGAAATTCGGGGATACACAAGCCCTGAAGGATATATCCTTTGATGTGTCTGAGGGTGAAATATTCGGTTTCATTGGCCCTGACGGAGCAGGAAAAACAACACTTTTCAGGATAATAGCAACCCTTCTGATTCCTGACGAAGGTAACCTGGAAGTCCTGGGACTTGATTCCGTTTCCGGATTCAGGGAATTAAGAAAAAACATCGGTTATATGCCCGGACGATTCAGCCTTTACCAGGACCTGTCGGTTGAGGAGAATCTGAATTTCTATGCAACTGTCTTCGGAACGACGGTCAGTGAAAACTACTATCTGATTTCCGATATCTATTCACATATAGAACCGTTCAAGAAGAGGCTGGCAGGCAAGCTCTCTGGAGGGATGAAACAGAAACTGGCGTTATCGTGTGCACTTATTCATAAGCCAAAGCTGATCGTACTTGATGAACCGACCACCGGCGTCGACGCCGTGTCAAGGTCGGAGTTCTGGGATATGCTTAGAAAACTAAGACTACATAATATAACAATCATTGTTTCAACCCCTTACATGGATGAAGCTATGAAATGCGACAGGGTGGCACTGATCCAGGAAGGACAACTGCTTTCGATCAATAAGCCGGAAAAGATAAGGGAAGAATTCAGCAGGAAACTGTTCAGCGTAAAAGCTCCTGAAAAATATAAGCTGATAAATGCGTTGAGAAGTTATACGGGGACTATTACTGCCTATCCATTCGGGGATTCGGTTCATGTTACTTTCAGGAGCGATGAATTCGACAATTCCTTATATGAGTACCTAAACAGTATGGGCATCAGTAATGTTGTGATAAATGAAACAAGGGCAGGAATTGAGGACAGATTTCTGGAGTTAATGGAGAAAGTTGCAAAGGGATAAAGGTGCAAAAGTATAAAGGTGCAAAGACAAGAATTATAAGATGACAGTCAACACAGTAATATCGGTTCGTAATCTGGTGAAGAAGTTCGGAAACTTCACTGCAAATGATAACCTGAGCTTTGAGGTTTATGAAGGTGAGATATTTGGCTTTCTGGGCGCAAATGGAGCTGGAAAGACAACAGCAGTCAGGATCCTTTCAGGCTTGTCGGAACCTACTTCAGGTGAAGTTATTGTTGCCGGATACAATACAAAAAAGCAACCGGAACAGGTAAAGAAGAATATCGGTTATATGTGCCAGAAGTTTTCACTTTATGAGGATCTGACTGTGAAGGAGAATATCATGCTTTACGGCGGAATATACGGGATGAGAAAGGCATTGATCAGGGAAAGGACCGATCTCCTTCTTGATAAGCTGAATTTCAGGGAATACGGCGACAGGTTAATCTCAGATCTCCCTCTCGGATTAAAGCAGAAGCTTGCCTTTTCAGTTGCTGTCCTGCATGAACCCAAAATTGTTTTTCTCGATGAACCCACCAGTGGAGTGGATCCTTTAACACGCCGGCAGTTCTGGGAAATGATCTATGAAGCAGCTGGAAGGGGTATTACGGTTTTTGTAACAACCCATTATATGGATGAAGCAGAATATTGTGACAGGATATCAATAATGAGCGAAGGGAAAATAGTTGCGCTTGATACACCGGCTGATCTTAAAAGACAATATAATGCAGGGTCAGTCGAAGAGGTATTTGTAAAGATTGCCAGACCAGGAAATAACTAAGGATATGAGACGATTCCTTGGATTTGTAAAAAAAGAGTTCCTGCATATATTCAGGGATTTCCGGACACTGATAATCCTGTTCGGGATTCCTGCCGTTCAGATACTTATATTCGGATATGTTGTAAGTAATGACATTAAAAATGCCGGAGTGGCATTTCTTGACCTTTCCAAAGATGAAATTACCCAAAAGATATCTGATAAAATATGTTCCTCCGGATTCTTTACAAAAACTGAAGACCTGCTGACTTACAATGATATTGATAAAGTCCTCAGAAAAAGCAAAACAAAGGCGGTGTTTGTCTTTGAAAAGAACTTTGGACATAATCTGATCAGCGAAGGAAAGGCAACCCTGAGTATTATTGCAGATGGTTCCGAACCCAATACGGCAACCCTTATTACAAATTATGCCACGGCTATTATAGCGGATTTCAACAGAGAACTGGCCGGGACAATGGTCAGCCAAAACCTGATGGTTCAGCCTGAAGTAAGGATGTTTTACAATCCTGCTCTCAAAGGTCATTTTATGTTTGTGCCCGGAGTTATAACCCTGATAATGATACTTATATGTGCTCTAATGACATCCGTAACCATAACCCGCGAAAAAGAATTTGGAACTATGGAAGTATTGCTTGTTTCACCCCTGAAACCAGTTCAGATTATACTGGGTAAAGTGACTCCATATTTTCTACTCTCGTTCATTAATATAATCGTGATACTATTATTGTCATGGCTGGTATTTGGCCTGCCGGTAAAAGGAAATCTATTTTTGCTGCTTGCTGAGTGTATGCTGTATATTCTCATGAGCCTTTCACTTGGTATTTTAATTTCAATAGTTTCAAAAACAATGCAGCAGGCAATTTTTGTCTCAATGATCGGCATGATGCTTCCGACAATTTTGCTTTCCGGCTTCATTTTTCCATTAGAAAATATGCCAAAAATATATGGATGGATCAGTGCATTATTGCCTCCGAGATACTTCATTGTAATTATTAAAAATATAATGATCAAAGGAACCGGATTCCTGTATGTCTGGAAGGAAACGCTGGTACTGATAACCTTCACACTGGCATTCATAGGACTGAGTATAAGGAATTTCAAAATAAGACTTCAGTAAAACAGCAGGAGAACAAGGGATGAGAACGATATTTTACTTAATAAGGAAAGAATTTATCCAGATATTCAGGGATAAGCTTATCGGAAAGGCGATTTTTGCTGTTCCTATTGTTCAGATGCTGATACTGGTCCCTGCAGTAACATTTGAGATCAAGAATGTTAAGCTATGCATAATTGACAGAGACATGACAGCTGAATCGAGAGAACTGGTAAATCAGCTGGAAGGATCAACATTTTTTAAAGTCAGGTTCTCAACTTTCTCTGAGCAGGAAGCCAATAATCTTATGCACAGGGGTAAATGTGATTTAGTACTACAGATACCATCGGGTTTCGGGAAAGAAACCGGGAAAGGGAATCCCGGCAGGTTATTAGTCTCTGTAAATGCCATCAATGCTGTAAATGCCCAGCTGTCCTGGGCTTATTTAAACGGAGTTATACGAGATTACAATATGAATATCATAGCTGAGAACATCAGCAGACAGTCTTTTACACCTGTTCCCCAGATTCAGGTTACCAACAGGTACTGGTATAATGAATTGCTTAATTATAAATATTATATGCTGCCGGGAATCCTCGGAATACTTGTCACAGCAATCGGATTCCTGCTTGCCGGGCTTAACCTGGTAAAGGAGAAGGAAGCAGGCACCATTGAACAAATTAACGTGACACCTGTCAAGAAATATCATTTTATAATAGCTAAAATGATTCCATTCCTTATCATCGGTCTTATTGACCTGGCAATCGGATTAATACTCGGGAAACTTCTTTTTAACATTCCTTTTGAAGGAAGCATAGCATTGCTCTTCCTTGGCTCAGCTATTTTCATGGTCGGAATTCTTGGGCTTGCCCTGTTCATTTCAACCTTTTCAGCAACACAGCAGCAATTTATGTTTGTTGCATTCTTCTGCATGATTATTTTTATCCTGATGAGCGGGATTTTTACGCCTCTGGAAAGTATGCCGGTATGGGCACAGAAATTTGATTTAATAAATCCTGTTGTTTATGTGATGCGGATAAACAGAATGGTGATGCTTAAAGGATCAACCTTCGCGGATATAAGCCGGGAGATATATTCACTGATTGTGATATCGATTGTGTTTACAACCCTTGCAGTCAACCGGTACAGGAAAACAGCGTAAGAAGTTTTCCACAGATTGCGCATATTTCAGAATTTGTCCGGCTTTTTCATACAGTTAAAAGTTTTATCTTTGAGACCCGATCTTATAACTATGATATGAAAACACCAGCTTTATTTCTCCTGACCATACTTTCAGTTTTGTTATCATGTTCAAGAATAAAAGAGGAACCTGCAGTTACTGAAAAGGAACTGATGGCGCACGTTGAATATCTTGCATCGGATTCACTAAAAGGAAGGCAGGCAGGAACTCCGGAAGACATTATTGCTGCCAGGTATATTGCAGATGAATTTCGCAAGGCAGGAGTAAAATGGTACACGAATGACGGATTACAGGCGTTTGAGATAGTAAAATCAGTTGAAGTAAGTAAAAACAGCACCCTTGAGTTTACGTTTACGGACTTTTTAGGTGTTCCGGGAAAAGATTTTGCACCGGCTCCTTTCAGTTCCAATGACAGCCTTTTTGCAGAGGTGATATTCTGCGGGTATGGTTTTCAGATCGATCAGGAGGATCTGAAATGGAACGATTATGCAGGCCTGGAAACAAAAGGGAAATGGGTTATGGTTCTCAGGGGAAATCCTCAGCCTGATATGCCATCCTCATTATATGACAGTTACAGTAATGACCGTGATAAGGCAATGGTGGCGCGGGATAATGGCGCCGGGGGAATTATTTTTGTATCTGGGCCGTTATTTGATCCTTATGATGAACTGATGTCTGTAAAATCGATGGAGAGTTCCGTGAGTATACCTGCTATTCATATTAGCAGGGAAGTTGCGGACAGAATACTTGGTAATTCAGGCAAATCTGTTTCAGCTATTGAAAAAAATATTAACGATAAGCTCAAACCTATCTCATTTAATACAGGAATTAAAATAAAAGGATCAGCAGAGATTATTCCCAAAAAAGCAACAACGTATAATGTTATAGGGTATATTGAGGGATCAGATCCGGGGAAAAAAGATCAGTGGATCATTCTTGGAGCACATTATGATCATATCGGAATGGGAGGACAGGGAAGTACAACCCGTATGCCTGACACAGTTGCTGTTCATTATGGAGCTGATGATAATG